>CAZIDC010000072.1:0-9758 GCA_964537885.1 uncultured Syntrophaceae bacterium
GGACCCCATTCTTGCGAGTGTAAAAGAATATGCCACCCTGCAAGAAATCTGCGATGTTTTCCGGGAAGTTTTTGGAGTATATCGGGATCCAGGGATGTTCTGAAGACAGCGATCGGCAAAAAGCAGCGTTCAGCAATCAGCAAAAACAAATAATTTTTGTAACACGAGCCTCTTGCAAAAGTATTTTTTTGTGGTTCGACAAGCTCACCACGAACGGAAAAACTAAATAATTTCAACATAAGCCCGTTCACCCTGAGCCTGTCGAAGGGTAAATTACGGACTTTTGCAAGAAGCTCACACTTTAGCTATTTGAAGAAAGTTGGGACTAAGGGGCCAAGTGCTCTTAGGGCCCGGGGGCCAGACCGGCCTCCGCCTCAGGCGGAGAATCATAAGGCGCTGATTTATCAATGTTACTAATTTTTTTTAAGCTGAATGCTGAAAGCCGATAGCTGACAGCTTCTTTTTTGGAGGCAAGATGGGGCGAAAGGTAAGAATTTTAATTGCCAAACCCGGCCTGGACGGCCATGACCGGGGGGCGAAAGTAGTAGCCCGAGCCTTAAGGGATGGAGGTTTTGAAGTAGTGTACACGGGTCTCCACCAAATCCCGGAGCAAATCGTAACCGCCGCCATCCAGGAGGATGTGGACGCCATCGGCATGAGCGTCCTCTCCGGCGCCCACCGCCATCTTTTCACCCGGGTCCTTGAACTTCTTCGACAACACCAGGCCCAAGACATTAAGGTATTTGGCGGGGGAATCATCCCGGAAGAAGACATTCCCTGGCTGAAAACCAAGGGGGTTCAAGCGTTATTTACGCCCGGAACTTCAACCGAAGACATTATCACATGGGTCAAAGAGAATATCAAAGCGAAATAATTAGCCAATCCAGGAAAACCACTATCCGAGATTGGATTGAATTTTTCTTAAACAGAGCCGGTTTAATAAGGAAAAACGAAGTGCAAAGGAATGGCGGAAAACTGCTGGCCTGGCTGCTCTTTCTGGCATTTTTGCTATCCGTTTGGGCACCCGGTTGCGCCTGGTGGTCAAAAAGCAAACCCGAACCAACTCCACAAGCATTATATAATAACGCAATGAAATTATTAATAAATAAAAAATATGAAAGAGCCGCTGAAGCCTTCAGAAAAATTAAAGAAGAATTTCCCCTGAGTGAGAATACTCCCCTGGTAGAACTGCGGATCGCGGATGCCGTCTTTTTCGATAAAAATTATGCCGAAGCCATTATCCTTTATGAAGAGTTTAAGAAGCTCCATCCCCTGCATTCCGAAATTCCCTATGCCATCTACCAACTCGGGATGAGCCATTTCCATCAGCGGTATTCTTTCGACCGGGACCAGACCGAAACCGAGAAGGCCATCGAGCAATTCCGCTATCTGATCCAAAATTTTCCCCAGAGCCCTCGCGCCGCAGATGGACAAGTCAAGATGCAGGTTTGCCTCCGCCAGCTTGCCGATCACGAATTTTACATCGGTAATTTTTATTTCCGGATGAAAAAATATAAGGCCGCTTTGGGTCGTTTCGAAGGAATCTTAAAAAAATTTCCGGAATCAGGACTCACAGAAAAAATCGAGCGCCTGAGTGAAAAGTGCCGGGCCGAAATCGCCAAAGAAGAGCAGAAAGCCAAAAAGAAAGAAGAGCTGGAAGAAAAGAAAAAGCAGAAGGTTGGAAAGATGGAAAGTGGGTCATATGATTTCGTAAATTTTCTCGAGAGCCTGGCTTAACCCTTCCACGTTCGTTCCGCCCGCTTGAGCCATATCGGCCCGTCCACCTCCGGTTCCTCCCACATATTGGGCTATTTCTTTTACCAATTTTTGAGCCGGATATTTTTCTGAAAGGTCTGGGGTCACCGCGCAGATCAGCATCACCTTACTATCGGTCTGAGAGCCAAGCAGGATGATCCCTGAACGAATCTGGTTTTTTAAGCGGTCGGCCAGTTCGCGAAGGCTCTTGGGATCCTTGACTTCCACGCGCGTGGAGAGGACCTGGATTCCTCTAATGCTTCGGACCGAAGCAATCAGGTCGTTGGATTGGCCGGCTGACAGCCTGGCCTGTAGCGCCCGAAAAGCTTTTTCCGTTTCCTTCTGTTCCCGGATGAGTCGCTGCACTTTTTCCGCCACTTCTCCGGTTTTGGCCTTGACTGCCGCAGCGATGGCCCGGAGTTCGGCCTCTTCTCGTTTAATGACCCTCCAAGCTTCTTCCCCGCTTAAAGCTTCGATCCGGCGGACGCCGGCGGCCACTCCTGTTTCGGAAACAATCTTGAAAGTCCCGATATCTCCGCTTCTCCGGGTATGGGTTCCCCCACAAAGCTCGGCGCTCACACCCCCAACCTGGACCAAGCGAACGACCTCCCCATATTTTTCTCCGAATAGAGCCGTGGCGCCTCGGGCCAGCGCTTCTTTGTAAGGCAGGAGGGAAACACAAACCTCCAAGTTCTGCCGGATAGCGGAATTGACAATCTCTTCCACCCGGTCGATCTCTTCGTCCGTTAAGGGGGAGAAATGAGTGTAGTCGAAACGCAGGCGTCCGGGGGCAACCAAGGACCCGGCCTGGTGGACATGCCCACCTAAAACCTGGCGCAGCGCAGATTGCAGAAGATGGGTCGCCGTATGGTTCAGGGTTGTTCTTCCCCGGCGATCCGGATCAACCTTAAGATGGAGTTTGTCCCCAACCCGCAAAACCCCTGCTTTCACCTTTCCCCGATGAACGATCACCTCCGGCAAGGGCCGCAGGGAATCAGAAACTTCCATCCAAGACCCGTTGTGGGTAATCGTTCCGCAATCTCCTTCCTGCCCCCCGGACTCCCCGTAAAACGGGGTTCGATCGGCGATGATTTCCACTTCTTCATTTTCGCGGGCAACCTCCGTTTCCGCATCCCCTTTCAAGATCTTGAGGAGTTGGCCTTCAGCCTCCAACCGATCATAGCCGATAAACTCGGTCTTAAGATTCTGCCCGACAAGGGTCTTGTAGACTTCCTTTAAGGCTTCTTCCCCGGATCCTTTCCAAGATTCGCGGGCGCGAGCGCGCTGCGCCTCCATCGCGTCTTCAAACCCCTTTTTATCGACGCCGAATCCTTCGTCCCGGGCAATCTCCTCAGTCAGGTCCACGGGGAATCCGTAGGTGTCGTAAAGCTTGAAAACCAATTCCCCAGGAATAAATTTTAGTCCTTCCGGTTTGAGCTTCTGCCTTTCTTCCGCCCACAGGCGAAGACCGGTGTTCAGGGTTTCAGAAAAACGCTCTTCTTCGCTGGCCACCACCATTTGGAGCATCTCGCGGGCGCCCCCGAGTTCCGGGTAGGCGTCCCGCATCAATTCCACCACCTCATCGGTGAGGCGAAACAGAATCGGTTCATTGACCCCCAACTTCCGGGCATGGCGCATGGCCCGGCGCATAATCCGGCGTAAAACGTACCCCCGCCCTTCATTGGAGGGGAGGACTCCTTCGCTGATTAAAAACGCGGCCGCGCGACCGTGGTCGGCAATAACCCGAAAGGACACTCCGTCAGCTTCCCGGGATTGGTACTTGCGTCCGCTCCATTTCTCGATGGCCCGGAAGAGAGTCCCGAAGAGGTCCGTATCGTAGTTGCTCTCGACCCCCTGAACGATTGCCGTAATCCGCTCCAACCCCATCCCCGTATCAATGCTGGGCTTCGGCAGGGGGGTGATGCGTCCATCGGGGTGACGTTCAAATTGCATAAAAACGAGGTTCCAGAGCTCGAGAAAGCGGTCGCAGTCGCATCCGATGGCACAATCTGAACGGCCGCATCCAACCGCGGGCCCCTGGTCAATGATGATTTCCGAACAGGGACCGCAAGGACCGGTATCTCCCATTTGCCAGAAATTATCCTTGCTGGGGAAAGTTCTGATTCGCTCCCCGGGGAGAAAGCGCTGCCAGAGCCTCCCGGCTTCCTCATCCGGCCCCACACCCAGTCCTTCATCCCCTTCGTGGATGGTCACCCAGAGTTTCTCTGGGGGCAAGCGAAGAATTGCGGTCAAAAACTCCCAGGCCATGGCGACCGCGCCTTCCTTGAAGTAATCGCCAAAGGAAAAGTTCCCCAACATTTCAAAAAAGGTGTGGTGGCGCGCGGTATAGCCGACGTTTTCCAAGTCGTTGTGTTTGCCCCCGGCGCGAACGCATTTTTGCGAAGTAGCGGCCCGGGGGAAGGGGGCTTCTTCCTCGCCGGTAAAATAATTCTTGAACTGCACCATCCCGGCATTGGTGAAGAGCAGGGTGGGGTCTTTCTGCGGAACCAGGGGGGAGCTGTTGACGACGGTGTGCCCTTGGCTCTGAAAATAATCCAAAAATTTTTGGCGAATTCCGTTTCCCGTCACCATGATTCCGTAAAACCTCCTAATGCTTCCAGAGCCGCGGCAACATCCTCGCGAAGGAATCCCCGCCGCAGGAGAAAAGCGAATAACTTTTTTTTCTCGGGGAGAGACATCTCTTCCAGAATCCTTCCTTGCAATTTCTTTTTTAACAACTCTTGCAGCCGTTCCCCGGTCGCCCAGGCCTCTTCGGCATTCTCTATCGCCGCTTGAGCCAAATCCGCCGGGATCCCTTTCTGCGACAATCTTTGAGCGATCCGCTGCCGGCCCAGGAGTTTGTCCCGGCTAAGGGTAAAAGCCAAATGTTGGGCATAGCGGAAGTCATCCACCAGCCGGCGGGCTTCCAGTTTTTTCAAAGCTTCTTCAATTTCTTTGCCGGTCAACCCTTTGGCGGTCAGCTTGCGCCGTATTTCCTCCCGGCTGTGGTCCCGAAGGGCAAGAAAACGAAGGGCCAATTGTTGTCCATTCTTTGGCGAGCCGGTCTGTTTTTGCGCCTTCATATTCTTGGCGATTAGGCGCTCCCTTCCTTCTGTTTTTTGGCCAGACTAAAATGTTCAAGGAGCTTTTCCTCAATGGTTTTGGAAACCCCGGGATGCTCTTTGAGGAAGGTTTTGGAATTCTCCCGGCCCTGTCCGATCCTCTCGCTGGCGAAAGAGAACCAAGCTCCGCTCTTCTCCACAATGCTGTTTTCCGCGGCCAAGTCTAAGATGTCCCCTTCCCGGGATATTCCTTCACCGTACATGATGTCGAATTCCACTTCTTTAAAAGGAGGAGCGAGCTTGTTTTTTACTACTTTGACGCGCGTCCGGTTGCCGATAACCTCCTGCCCATCTTTGATCGCCCCGATTCTCCGGATATCCAGGCGAACCGAAGAATAAAATTTCAGGGCATTCCCGCCGGTGGTGGTTTCTGGATTGCCCATGAACACCCCGATCTTCATCCGAATCTGGTTGATGAAAATGACGCAGGTGTTTGATTTGCTGATCGTGGCAGTCAATTTCCGCAAGGCCTGGGACATCAGACGAGCCTGAAGGCCCATATGCGCATCGCCCATTTCTCCCTCCAGTTCAGCCTTGGGAACCAAGGCAGCCACCGAATCGATCACCACGACATCGATGGCCCCGCTGCGTACCAGCATTTCGGTGATCTCCAGGGCCTGTTCTCCCGTGTCCGGCTGGGAGATCAGCAGGTCATCGGTTTTCACCCCGAGTTTTCGGGCGTAGGCCACATCCAAGGCGTGTTCGGCATCGATGAATCCCGCGATCCCTCCCTTTTTCTGGGCTTCGGAAACGATATGCAGGGCCAAAGTAGTCTTTCCCGAGGCTTCCGGCCCAAAGATTTCAACGACGCGTCCGCGGGGAACTCCGCCTACGCCCAGGGCGACGTCCAGAGCAAAAGAGCCCGTGGGGATTACAGGGATATCCGGAAGGATCGCATCCGTTCCCATACGCATGATGGCCCCTTTGCCGAATTGGCGTTCGATCTGGCTGACTGCTAAATCGATTGCTTTTTCTTTTTGACTCTCTGCCGGCATACTCACCTCCCTTTTCATTTCACCCTTTTCCCCGGGCGTTTACTCATAGGGTTCGTTCATCGGGAAAGTCTTTAATTTGGTATAAACCGCCCCCGAAGGCCGGAGGTCGCTTTTAAAAAGGAAAACTTCACTGGCGCGAAAAATTCCCACTTCCGCCTCTTTAAGGTTCTCGACTGCCTGGGCGAGGGGATCTCTCCTTCTGGGAGATTGAATGCGCCCCAGAGTCAGATGGGGTTGGAAAGGTCTGGTTTCCTTCGCGAAGGCCGCCTCCGCCGCCCTTCCCTCAATCGCCCCTTGCAGGGAGATAACTTCTTCCTTTCCTTGATCGATTCCTACCCACAGCACTCGAGGATTCCGAATGGAAGGAAAACAACCAAGGCCCCGAATCCGCACGGCAAAGGGTTTCCATTCCGCAATAAGAGGTCCAAGGATGGCCGCTATTTTCTCCAGGAATTCATTGTTCACCGTGCCCAGAAATTTTAAGGTTAGGTGGATATTCGCGGGGTGCACCCATCTTACATCGGCTTCCGCCTGCTTGATCTCTTTTTGCAGTTCTCCCAACCGAACCTGGAATAATCGCGGGACTTCTATAGCGATGAACGAGCGGATCCCCTCCATGTTTCCTCAGGCCCCTAAAATATTCAGAAAAAATCTGCGGACCCAATCGATGGCGGTATGGGCGGAAAGAATTCTAACCTGTTCCCGATCTCCCCAGAACTGGTATTTTTTAGAGCGGGTTCCTTCCGGGCTGGCCAGCGCGATAAAAACCGTGCCGACTGGTTTTTCTTCTGACCCTCCCGCCGGTCCGGCAATTCCGGTTACCCCCAGCCCCAGCGTGGTTTGACTGATTCGGCGCACTCCTTCCGCCATTTTTTCCGCCACCGGGGCGCTAACGGCTCCGGCCGTGGTCAAAAGATCTTCAGGAACCTGGCATATATCCTTTTTGGCCTGGTTGCTGTAAACCACAACTCCGCGTTCGAAATAATCGGAGCTTCCGGGAATGCGGGTCAGGCGGTGGGCAATCAACCCTCCCGTGCAGGATTCGGCAACAGACAGGGTTGCTTTGTTTGATCGCAGCAAACGGCCGACGATTTCTTCGAGGGTTTCGTAGTCGGTGGCAAAAATTCGACCTGCTAATTTTTGGCGGATAAGGCTTTCAAGGTCGCGGAGTTTTTTTTGTAGGTCATCGAGGGAACTGCCGCTAACTCTGATTTTCACGTGGTTTTCCGGATAACGCGGAAGGTAAGCCAAGGTCGCCGCATATTCTTGCAAGTCGATTTCCCTCAGGCGATCCGCTATGGCGGACTCAGTGAATCCGAATACCTTCAGGACGCGGCAAAGAAAAAAAGTTTTATCCTTTCGCTCTTTCTCCAGAAGGGGGATGACATTTTCCGTCAAAAGGTGCTTTAACTCCCGGGGAACTCCGGGGAGAAAAAAGAAAACCTTCCCTTTATGGCGGAGGAAAAACCCCGGCGCGGTTCCGAGAGGGTTGGGGATAATTTCGGCTTGATGGGGAAAGAAGGCCTGTTTTTCGTTGGCCACAGGCATTTCCATCCCGCTCTGGGCAAACCGCTCCCGCAAAGCTTGCAGCACTTCCTTATTCAAAACCAGACGGTGCCCCAGGGCCTTGGCGGCAGAACGAGCGGTAATATCATCGGGGGTTGGACCCAGACCTCCGCTTACGATAATCGCATCGGCGTGCTCCTGCGACCGCTGCAGAGCATCTTCAATGTGCCATTCATTGTCGCCGACAGTCGTAAGGAAGGTTACTTCAAACCCTCTTCCGCTCAGTTCGTCAGCCATAAATCCAGCATTGGTGTCGATCACTTCCCCGGTGGTCAACTCATTCCCCACGGTGATAATTTCAACCTTCATGGAATACCCCTGTGGAAAAAATCCGGATAAAACCAAATGATTAATTGCATCGATAGATTGGCATAAATCCCGGCGATGGCATCATCAAGGACAACGGCCAATCCACCTTTCCTCTGGCGGTTGATGGATCCAGCTGGGGGTGGTTTTATTATATCGAAAACACGAAAAAAAAGAAATCCCCCGATGGCCGCCGGGATGGATAGGGGGAGGAAGGCCATGGTGATTAAATAACCCACGACTTCATCAACAACGATCCGGGGGCTGTCTTTGCGTCCAAGAATAACTTCCGCCTGCTCGGCAGCCCACCAGGCAAGGAAAAAAGTTGCAACCGTGCTCACTAAGTAAATCGGGGTCGGGTAGGAGGAAAATAGGAGATAAACCAAAACCCCCATCCCGGTCCCAGCCGTTCCCGGGGCCAGGGGAAAATACCCGCTGTAGCTTCCGGTAGCCAGCCAGAGGATGAAACGTTTCAATTTTCCATCCTTTCTAACCGCTAAAAATTTCCATTGCCAAAAAAATTTAAAAAAACGCCTTTCCCCTCTTCAGGGAGAGGCCTTTCCCGGTTCATGATCGGTTGGAGAAAGTTAACCTCTTTACCCGCTATTGTCAAGGGAGATAATCTCTTGCTCCCCTTAATATTTCCCTGTTTTTATGAATTTATCCTTCATAAATGCGGCCCGGGAGGGAGGGTGATGCAAAAAGGAGCATCGGCGGGAAGGGGGGATTCCGAGAGTCGATCGCTTAGGACCTAATCTCCCGATTTCAGTTGGATATTTGCCGGGTAAGAGGAGTAAAAAGCTTACAGCTTTGCTTTTTCGTTGACGATATTAATATGTAAGATTCATGGGAAGACCTTGACAAAACCTTTGTATTTATTTTATCTTTAAAAAAATAAGGCAAATGAGAAGGGAGCAGGTATGGCCGTCCGGTTTGGAGAGTTACTGGTGAGCAGAGGGTTAATCACCACCAAACAACTGGATAGTGCCCTTCAGGAGCAAAAACTTTCCGGAAATAAGCTGGGGTCTTCTTTAGTTAAACTTGGGTTTATAACGGAAAAAAACCTTGTCGCTTTCCTGAGCAAACATTACGGTGTCCCGGCGATCGATCTCGCCGAAGTTCAAACGGACCCCGAAGTGATCAAGATGATCCCTCCCGATGTCGTCTTTAAATACCAAATCATCCCTCTCAAAAGGGTCGGTTCCACTCTGCGTGTTGCTATGGCCGATCCTTCAAATATTTTGGCCATTGACGACATCAAATTTTTGACGGGTTGTCATGTCGAGGTTTTTGTCTCTACAGAAAGTGCCATTAAGGCCGCCGTAGAAAAATATTACGATCCTTCCGATTCCCTGGCCGACATCATGGGTACCATGGGGGATGAGGAGAAAATGGAGCTTCTGGATGACACGGAGGATGTCGATATCCGAGAATTGCAGCAAGCCTCCGAGGACGCTCCAGTAATCAAACTCGTCAACCTGATCCTCAATGAAGCCATCAAGCGCAAGGCCAGCGACATCCACCTTGAACCCTATGAGAAAATTTTTCGCGTGCGCTTTCGGATCGATGGTGTGCTTCACGAATTTATGAAGCCGCCCATGAAGTTGAAGAATGCCATCATTTCCCGGGCCAAGATCATGGCCAAGCTCGACATCGCCGAGCGCCGCCTGCCCCAGGATGGACGGATCAAGATAAAATTCGGGAAAGACCGGGAGATGGATTTCCGGGTTTCCGTCCTTCCCACATTGTTCGGGGAAAAAGTGGCCATGCGCCTCCTCGATAAATCAAACCTGCAGCTCGACATGACCAAGTTGGGGTTTGAGGAAAGACCCCTGGCGGACTTCAAGGAAGCCATCCATAAACCGTTCGGCATGGTTTTGGTCACAGGCCCTACGGGGAGCGGCAAGACGACCACCCTCTATTCCGCCCTTTCGGAGTTGAATCAGATTACCGAAAACATTTCCACCGCCGAGGATCCGGTGGAATTTAACCTCATGGGGATCAACCAGGTCCA
>CAZIDC010000073.1:0-9733 GCA_964537885.1 uncultured Syntrophaceae bacterium
TTGCCCTCCTGTGCGCTCTCTATCGAACGTAAGGGTATTAAAATGGATCCTTTGGCCTTCGCCAAGAGTTTGCCGAACGGATCTTGCACCCGGATAAGTCTTGGGTTGGGGGAGGCACAGTTGTACACGGCATAGAGCCAGTAGCCATCTCTCATATTGCAGGCTTTGGCCCATTCGTTGGCTGAGACTTCGACATCTCCCATCGCCGTGCGGCCTTTGACCTCAATGGCACGTTTCTCGTTTCCCGGTCTTATGGAAAGGAGGTCAAAGCCCGGATTATCTGGCAAACCCGCTTCCCGGGCCAACTCCGGCATATGCACGTCTATTATCTTGCCGCCTGCTGCTTCTTCGAACGCCCAGGCTATTTTCATGGCCGCTATTTCCACGATGACATCATGCTCTTTGATGTCCTTAGGATCGGTAGATGGCACGACAAGGGCGTGGGCCACAAAAGTGACGGGGCCGGTGGTGATAAGTTCCGGCTCGCGTTTCATAACTGCCAAAGCATTCGCCTTGCGACTGGCCAGTTGCTTCTGCTGGCGCTTAACTTCTTCAAGGGCTTCAATGGCCGTTCGGTTTCCAACCCGTGCCTTTTCAACGTGCTTTGCACGAGCAACAGCGAGTTCCGCTTCCTGGTAATCGAAGGCGCGCTGAAGGAAACTCTCTCGCTCCGGCATGTTTTTCAAAAGCTGGTCTTTACGATCCAAGGCCTTCTGCCGCCCGATTCGTTCGATGAGAAAAGCAAGAGCCTGCTCCTTCATTTCTTCCGCCATGACCGCCAGCCGCTGCCCCGAAGGTGGCAGGCCATGTCCTCCTTTGAGAAGGAGAAGGTGCTCTACCGGGCAAAGCTTCACTTCCGCCCCTTCATACTGTTTCACGCCAACCAGATGACATTCAAGGGTCTCTTCCTTAGCGAGGTCGGGCAACTCAGAGTCGGCCTTTCGAATGATTGAAAGAAGCGCCATGTGAAAAAGGTAGGGTCTCTCGGTCATCGGGTCCACGAAAACCGCGCCCCGGAGACCCGCATCGGCAAGATTTTGAGAAACCAGAGCCCGAAAGCGTTCGAAAACGGGTTCCCCGGGTCTAAGCCAGATGGCGCTCTTTGAGTCCGAAGGTCGGGATACGGATAGACGGATCTGCATTTTCTCCGGATAGAGTTCCAGAGCGGGGATGAGTGCGTCCAATGCGCTGAGGCGTTTCGGTCTGAAAGTGAAGATTCCTCCTGTATCTCCCTCGACCTCGATATCCACCGGCGGCGCGGCTTGCTCAAGATATTGGCGTACATAGCCCGGGAGCAAGCGGAAGTGGATTTCCTGTTCAAGATTTACGCGCAGGCGCGGCAATTCTTTCGCAACATCACCGCCAGTTCCGTAAAGGGCCTGCTCGCGCGCGGCAAGCGCCTGGATTTGCTCCTTCGTTAAGTGTCCGTCGAGTTCCTGGGCCACGCGGTCCGGGTCTTCGGTGACCGCAAGTTCCATATATTGTTTAATGGAGACGTCCTGGAATATCCGACCGATGCAGTCGAAAACCTTATCAGATTGGAGCTCTTTGCGAATCTTCTCTAACTTGTCGAGGAGCGTTTTTAACACCTTGCCTTCGCGCGTGGATGGCGCGACGAGATTCATGATGATGACCGGGTCGTGTTTCTGCAAGTAACGGTGAATGCGGCCCATGCGCTGCTCAAGCCGGGCCGGGTTCCAGGGAACGTCGTAATTGATCATAACCCAGCAGAACTGGAGGTTGATGCCCTCTCCCGCGGCGTCCGTGCAGACCAGAAATCGCGCCCCTCCTTCTTCCGCCGCTTTACGGAAACGCTCGACCTCCTCTTCCCTCTGGGTATAATGCATTCCTCCATGAATCTGGGTGACTTGCCCGGTGTAGCCCATGCCTTCCAGGCTTCTTACCAGGAAATTCAGGGTGTCACGGTGTTCGGTAAAGACGATGAATTTCTCCCCAGCGAATTTCGGGTCGGTCAGAATTTCCCGGAGCTTCTCGAACTTAGACTCGACTCCTGCGTCCCCAACCTTCTTTGCCAGGTCGCGGAGTTTCCTGACTTGATCTCTCTCGGCTAAAAGATCGGCCAGTGAAGCGGCGACTACTCCCTGCAGGATCTTGTCCTCGGCGAGTTCGTTTTCCTCCCGGCCTTCTTCGGAAGTCTCCTCCTCGCCAGTCTTGACATCCAGAGTGTCATCTGCTTCATGGATACGCTGCTGGAGGAGGATGAGCTGTTCTGGAGTTACCTTTCCTTCCTGCACATCTTCTATGAGCTTGTCCAGCTTTTCGATCCGCCGCTCAAAGGAACGAAATAAGGCGTAGGTAGAGCTCGCCAGACGCCGCTGGAATACGCTCATGGCAAGCCGGGCTGCTTCGCGATTCAGCATTTTGGCTTTGTTGTAAACGAACCGGAGATAATCGGTGGTTTCGTCGTAAAGGGTCTGCTCGCTGATTTCTCCCTGGCTCAAAGCGTAGCCGAGAGTATCGGAAAAACGTTTCGGGTAAAGCGGTTTTCCGTCCAGGTAGACCATTTCCTCCTTGGTGCGACGGATGAAACGCTTTTGGCGTTGTGCAATGGGGAATTCATTGAAAGCCTCCGGGGTGGAAAGGGCCTCCGGTTCAAGCAGACGCCAAAGGGCGTAATAGGGATAGTCCTTGCCCATGTGCGGTGTGGCCGTTAACAAAAGCAGGTGGTGGGTACTCCAGCCCAGGGACCACCGCTCATGGAGGTTTCGAACCCCGGCGAGAGCTTCCGCAAGACAGTAACGTTCGGTCTTGCGCACTCGGAGGTCGGTCCCACGGTCTGCCGCGAGTTTGTGAGCCTCGTCAAAAACAATGAGATCATAGGGAACGACGGCAGGTTCTTTGAAACGCGCAAAACATCTCGGGCTGGCCAGAGTATCCAGGCTGATAATAATCCAGTTGCTGTTGTCTCCGATAAAGGGATTTTCCAACCGAACATCGGAACCGCTTACGATCCGGAATGGAAGATTGAAAAGCGTGCCAAGCTCTCTGCGCCAGTTTCCAACAAGACCCGCTGGGGAGACGATTAGGATTCGCCGGAGGAGTCTGCGTGTTAGCATTTCTCGGATGTAAAGCCCAGCCATAATTGTCTTGCCCGCACCTGCGTCATCAGCCAGGAGGAAACGAAGGCGGGGCTGTTTCAGCATATGGTCATATACGGCGATTCGTTGGTGTGGGAGGGGGTCGATCCTGGAGATCTCGGTGGCAAAGGTGGGATTTGTTAAGTGGCCAAAGGAGAGGCGTTCGCCCTCGGCCAGGACTTTCACAATATCGGGAGCGGCAGTGAAATCCAGTATGGCAGGAGGTGTTTCTTTTTTCGTCTTGCTTTCAGGAGGGGCCTCCTCGGCTATGGTGGATTCAAGTTGGCGAAGCTGGGTCCATGATAATTTGGAGGGTTTTGTTTGCCCGTTCTCCCATCGATTCACCGTAGCGAAAGAAACCCCTAACTTTTCCGACAGGGATTGCTGAGTAAGGCTAAGGTCAGCCCGGAGTTTCTTGATCTGCTCGGGGTAATTATCTCCTGGCTTGTGGCCAATCGAGAAACGGGCCATTGCCAATAGCCCTCCCGAATAAAAAATTGTATCGCGTGAAATCTAAATAAAAATATAACACATGTTATATAATTTTGTCAAAGAGCACTTTGCTTTCACCACCGTTCCCGCGCCCCTCGGGCAGAGAAAAAAGTTTGGAAAACTTTCGCCGGGAAGGCGGGTAGATAAAAGGGATCTCCGGAGATTCCGGAAGAAAAAGGTGTTGAATAAAAGGGTTATTTATTATACTTTATAAGCAGTTAAGGTGAAAAAATAATGATCGATAATCGGAAAAAGGCGCTGAAAGCGCTCCAGAAAAAGATTCATTACCGTTTCCAATCGCTCGACCTCCTCGATCAGGGTCTGAAACACCGGTCTTTCGCCCATGAAAACCTTGAAGCCGGGGGCGGGGACAACGAGCGTCTTGAGTTTTTAGGCGATGCCGTCCTGGACCTGGTCGTCAGCCACTTGATCATGGAGCGCCATCCGGATTATTCCGAGGGAGATCTTTCACGGCTGCGGGCGGCGGTGGTTAATGAGTTGCGTCTGGCCAGGATCGCCAGGGAGCTTGACCTGGGGGAATATCTCCTTTTGGGAAAGGGCGAGGAAGCCTCCAAGGGCCGGGAGAAAAATTCAATCCTGGCCGCTTCCCTCGAAGCCGTGCTGGCCGCTGTTTACTTAGACGGGGGGTTTAAGAAGTCCTTCAAGGTAATCTCAGAACTTTTTTCCCCCTACCTGGAAATCGCCGAAAAGGAAGGATTCTACCAGGATTTCAAGACCAAGCTGCAAGAGGTATCCCAGGAAGCGCTGAAATCTACGCCCCGGTATTTGCTGACCAAGGAGTTCGGGCCGGACCATGATAAAGTCTTTGGTGTCAAAGTACTGATTCAGGAAAAAGTGGCCGGCGTGGGAGCGGGCAAGAGCAAAAAGGAAGCGGAGCAGAGAGCTGCCCAAAAAACCTTGCAGAGCTTTCATCTTTTTCTGAAGGGAAAAGATGCCTGAAGAAGGAAAAAGCGGGTTCAAATCCGGGTTCGTTTCCATCATCGGCCGGCCGAATGCCGGGAAATCCACCCTCCTCAACTTCCTCTTGGGCGAAAAAATTGCCATCATATCCAACAAGCCCCAGACCACCCGTAACCGCATCCTGGGGATCAAAAACCATGCTGCCGGGCAGATTATCTTTCTCGACACCCCCGGAATCCACCGCTCCCGGTCCAGGTTGAACCAGTCCATGGTCAAGGTTGCCCTGGCGACCTACAATGAAGTGGATGCCATCTGCTTCCTTATCGAAGCCGACCGCGCGGATAATGACGAAAACGACTTCATCCTCGAAACATTGCCAAGGGTTGAAAAGCCGGTGCTTCTGGTGATCAATAAAATCGATCTGATTCCGAAGAACGATCTTCTCCCCATCATGGAACGGTATTCCCGCCTGCGTTCCTTCGAACAGATTATCCCCATCTCCGCCCTCCTGGGCGATGGGGTGGACATCCTCGTCAACGAATTGCTCAAAATCCTCCCCGAAAGCCCCAGGCTTTTCCCGGAGGAGATGATCACCGACCTGCCCGAGCGTTTTCTCGCTGCCGAGCTCATCCGAGAAAAGGTGATCCGCCTGACCCGCGAAGAGATTCCTTATGCCACGGCCGTGGTGGTCGAAGAATTCAAGGAGCGGGAAGGAAAAAACCTGATCGTGATCAAAGCCACCATCCAGGTCGAACGGGATTCCCAGAAGGGGATCCTGATCGGGGGGAAAGGCCGTATGCTCAAGGAGGTCGGCCGCCTGGCCCGTGAAGAGATCGAGGCCTTGCTCGGCGCCAGGGTCTTTCTGGAACTTTGGGTTAAAGTGGAGAAGAACTGGCGCGAAGATCCCCGGGCCCTGCGGCGGCTGGGATATAAATAAAAGCTCATAGCGCCAGGCGCAGAGCGGGTTGGCAGTTTTTCAAGAAAACGAGGTTAGCAAACTTTCTCGCGGATCTGCTGGCGGAGGATTTCATAGAGGATGATCGCACCGGCGATGGAAGCGTTTAAGGAAGAGACTTTTCCTCTCATGGGAATGGAGAGGGTAAAGTCGCATTTCTTCAGAATGAGGGGACGAATTCCCTTGGACTCGCTCCCGATGACCAGGCCCACGTTCATGTCCAATTTCATCTCGTAAAGACTCTTTGGCGCGCGCGCGTCCGCGCCCACGATCCAGAAACCTTCTCTTTTCAGCTCTTCCAGCGTGCTGGCCAGGTTGGTGACCCGCACCACCGGAATGTGGGCGGCGGCGCCTGCCGAAGCCTTGACCACGGCGGGGGTGACGCCGGCGGCCCGGTCCCTGGGGAGGATGATGCCCCGGGCGCCGCAGGATTCAGCCGTTCTGATCAGCGAGCCGAGGTTTTGGGGGTCCTGGATGCTATCCAGTAAAAGCACCACGGCGCGTCCGCCCGCCGAACGGATCGAACGCAGCAGATCTTCCCAGGAAGCATAAGGGAATGCAGCCCTGAAGCCGATGACTCCCTGGTGATGTTCTGTCCCGGCGAGCTTATTCATGACTCCTTTGGGGCGGACCTCCATCGGAATTTGTTTTTCCCTGGCCAGTTGCCGCAAAGCCTGGAAAGACGGGCCGTGTCTTCCCTCGGCGATGAGGATTTGATGCAGAGTCTGGCGTTCGGCCCTTAAGGCTTCAAGAACGGGGTTGATTCCATAGAGGATATCTTCTTGCATGGCGGTTGGCATTTCCCGGATTTATTAGCCGCAGAGTTCATCTTCTTCTCTTTGCCGGCCGCGGCTGAAAGATTTTAACGAAGATCAGGCCGGCGAGGAAACCCCCGATGTGGGCAAACCAGGCGACGCTTCCTTCCCCCCCTGCGCTGGCGTTGAGGAGCTGAATAAAGAACCACAACCCCAGAATGATCAGGGCGGGTATGCGGATCACCTTCAGGAAAATGAAAAAAAAGACCAGCGTGAGAACTCGGGCGCCCGGAAAAAGGAGCAAGTAGGCTCCCAGAACGCCGGCAACGGCCCCGCTGGCGCCGATCATGGGCATGGTGGAATTCGGGTCGGAGAAGATCTGGGCTCCGCCCGCAAAGAGACCGCCCATAAGGTAGAAAAGGAAAAAACGGAAATGGCCGAGGGTATCTTCAATGTTGTTGCCGAATATCCAGAGGTAGAGCATGTTTCCGAAAATGTGCAGAAAGCCGCCATGGAGGAACATGGAGGAAAAGACGGTCAGGGGGAGGGGAATCAAAGGGAGGGCGTGAAGAACCTCCCCGTGGGTGATCTGGTAAGGAATCGCCCCCCATTGAAAGATGAACTGCTGGCTAGCAGCGAAATCTATTGTGATCTGGTGGAAGAAAACGAGCCCGTTGGCTACAATCAGCCCGATGGTGACAAAGGGAATGGAGGCGGTTGGGATGTCGTCCTTGATCGGAAGAAACAAGATGGAATTCCTTTATTCTTATTCATGTCCGCTGCTTATGTTAAGAATTTAAAGCCCTTAAGGGCAGATTGTCAAGAAGTTTTGCCGTCAGGGGTTTGGCCTTCATTCTTTTCCGCTGCGACCTCCAAACTGGCCAATTGCGGCTTAATATACTTTTCAATGCACTCCGGGCAAATGCCGTGGGAGAATTCGGCCTCGGAATGCTGGGCAATGTAGGTTTCTAACTGTTGCCAGTAGTTCTGGTCGTTACGGATTTTTTTGCAATAGCTGCAGATCGGCAGAAGGCCATGGAGGGTTTCAATCTTGTCGAGGGCCTCTTCGAGGACCCGCACCCGGTCCGTGAGGGCCAGCTGCAATTCGACAACCCGTTCTCCCACCTGGATTCGGGCGCGCAGTTCCCCCCGGTCAAAGGGCTTGCGGATATAATCATTGGCCCCGGCTTCGAGGCCTTCAATGACATCTTCCTGTTGACTCTTGCTGGTTAGAAGAATGACATAGGCCGGCGTATGGGTTTGGACTTGACGGAGTTTGCGGCAAAATTCAACCCCGTTCATTCCCGGCATCATCCAGTCGAGAATGGCCAGCGGGGGAGGATTTTCTCCTTGCAAAGCATTCCAGGCTTGGAGGCCGTCGCTGGCGGCAACCACTTCATAATTCCATTTCACCAGGATGGCTTCGAGCATGCGGCGGGAGACGAGGTCATCTTCGGCGATCAATATTTTCATAGATCTTACTCCTTGGGGAAGGGTTTTGCATCTTACAACTCCAGGCTCATCAGGGCTTTTTTCAGCCTTGCGAATTCCTCGTCCAGTTTGTCCATTAGCGTGCGCGCCTTGTCCAGGTCGCCGTTTTTCCCGGAAACCTCCATCTCGAAGGCCACGGCCTGAAGTCCATTCCCGCCGATATTCATGGCCGCCCCTTTGAGGCCATGGGCCTGGCTTTCGATCTGGGCCGAGTTGCCCTCTTGCAGAGATTGTTTTATCTTCTCCATCTGAAGGGGCGCGTCCCCAAGGAACATCCCGATGATTTCCTTTAATAGTTCCTTATCTCCTTCGAGGCGATCCAGCAGCATATTTTTATCGAAAACCTCCTGACCATCCGGCCCGCCGGCAGAGGGGACTTCCGGCTTGGGGGCGGCTGCATTCCCAAGCTGCCGTTCAATCGCTTCCTTTAGTTGTTTGGCTTGGATGGGTTTGGATACATAATCGTCCATGCCCTTTTCCAGGCAGAGTTCCCGGTCACCCTTCATGGCATGGGCCGTCATGGCGATGATTCGTTGATGATGTCCAGAGTCTTTTTCTTTTTGCCGGATGGCCGCAGTGGCCTCAAAGCCACCCATTACGGGCATCTGCACGTCCATCAGAATAAGATCATAAGGATTTTTTTTCAGGGCTTCCAGCACTTCTTGGCCGTTGGCCGCGACATCGGCCCGGTAGCCGATCTTGGATAGAATTCCCAGGGCCACCCGCTGGTTAACGAGATTGTCTTCGGCGAGCAGGATGCGGGTTTTCCGCCCTAATTCTTCCGCAAGAGAATGGCGGGTGATGATTGCTGCTGGGGCCGCCTCGGGAGCGGCCGGTTGGCGTAAGATCAGCATTGCCAGACAGTCGTGTAATTGGGAGCTTTTGACGGGTTTCGTGAGATAGGCCGCGAACCCGATCTCTTGCATCTGTTTGGCATCCCCGCGGACTCCTCTCGAGGTCAGAAGGACAAGGGCGGTATTGCCAAGCTTCGAGTCTTCCTTGATCTTTCGCCCGAGCATGGCGCCGTCCATATTGGGCATATTCATGTCGAGAATGGCGATGCGGAACGGATTCTTGGCCTTGGCCGCCTTGCGGAGTTTGGCCAGGGCTTCCGTTCCATCGGATGCTACATCGTACAGACATCCCCAGGAACGCAATTGTTCAGAAAGGATAAAGCGGTTCGTGGCGTTATCATCCACGGCCAGAATGCGCTGGCCCCGGATATCCTGGGGAATGACCGTTTCGCCTTTCCGGTCCCCAGCCTGTTTTCCGAATATGGCCGTGAACCAGAAGGTGGATCCCTTGCCCTCCTCGCTAACAACGCCGATCTGACCCCCCATGAGTTCTGCAAGCCTTTTGGAAATGCTCAGGCCGAGGCCGGTCCCGCCATACTTTCGGGTGGTGGAAGAGTCGACCTGCGAAAAGGTCCGAAAAAGGCGGTCCATACGGTCTTGGGGGATTCCCGGTCCGGTGTCGGTTACGGCAAACTTAACGGTAACCTGTTTGTCGTTCTCATCCTCAAGGGTGACGCGAATCACCACTTCCCCTTTTTCCGTAAATTTGAGGGCGTTGCCGGTGAGGTTCGTTAGAATCTGGCGGAGCCTGCCGGGATCGCCGCAAAGCAGCGACGGGACATCATGGTGCACCAAGCAGGCAAACTCCAGATTCTTCTCGTGGGCCTTCCCCGCTAATAAATCGACCAGGTCTTCGATGGTTGTCCGTAAATCAAAATCAAGGGTCTCGATGTCAAGCTTACCGGCTTCGATCTTGGAGAAATCGAGGATGTCATTGATGACTTTCAGAAGCGACTCGGCCGAACGGCCCACGGTTTCGGCATACTCCCGCTGTTCCGGGGACAAAGGGGTGTCGAGGAGAAGTTCGGTCATGCCCACGACCCCGTTCATCGGGGTGCGGATCTCATGGCTCATGTTGGCGAGGAATTCGCTCTTGGCTGAGTTGGCCAACGCGGCTTCAAAGGATAGCTGGTTGGCGCGTTCAATCGACTCTTCCAGCTGCCGGTT
>CAZIDC010000074.1:0-9615 GCA_964537885.1 uncultured Syntrophaceae bacterium
GAAGAAGGGGCTTTCCACCCGGTGGGGCAAGGGGAGAAAATATGGATGAACTTAGTCCCCTGGATGGACTTGGCTTTATTGATTTTGCGCATCATATCTTCCGGAAAGGCCACGGAGCAGGTGGCGGCATAAGGAATACGGTGGGCCGCCATAATTTCCATCATGTTCTTCTTGGGCTGGCCCTTCGGATGATTGGTTGGCGTCGTCGTGGTCCAGGTGCCGAAAGGGGTGGCCGAGCTTCTCTGGACGCCGGTGTTCATGTAGGCTTCATTGTCATAACAGAAGTAAAGGATGTCATCATTGCGCTCGGCTGCGCCCGAAAGGGCCTGGATGCCGATATCAAAGGTCCCGCCGTCGCCCACCCAGGCGGCCACGACGGTTCCGGTGTCCCCTCGCGCTTCCAGGCCGGCTTTGACTCCCGAAGCCGTGGAAGCCCCGGTTTCAAAGGCGGTATGGATCACCGGAACCCCGATTGCCGTATACGGAAAAGAACCGCTGATAATGGACCAGCAGCACGCCGGGATCACTAAAACGGTCTGCTCTCCCAGGGCCTTGAGGGCAAAGCGCATGGACATCGTGGCCCCGCAACCGGCGCAGGCTACATGTCCGGCATACATCAATTCCCTTTGCTCGTACATAATGAACTCCCTTTTCCCTTTTATTCTCGCATCCCAATCCAGACGCTCTGCTCCTCGGGCTGGGCCTGTTGGTAGGTCTGGTAGATGATCTCGTTCAAGTGCTGCAAAGTTGTGTCTCTTCCGCCTAAACCCGTTATATAGCTGTAAATAGGCGGCCGCTCTTTTTCATTGCAGAAGGCGGCCCGCATCTCATGGGCGAAAATCCCTCCCAAGCCCAGGGAAAGGCTCCGATCCACCACGGCCACCTTCCCGACGGCCCGGACGATTTCCATGATTTCCTCTTTGGGGAAAGGGCGGAAAAGACGCAACTTGACCAAGCCTACTTTTCGCCCTTTCTCTCTCATGGCGTCCACGGCCACCCGGGCTGTACTGGTAATCGCCCCGGCCGTAACCAAAACCAAATCAGCTCCCGCGCATCGATAGGCCTCAACGACTCCGTAGTTTCTTCCGAAAATCTCACCGAATTCTCCATCTACCTGTCGGCAAACTTCTTTGCTGTCCAGCATGGACTGGTGCATTTTATACCTGAACTCCGTGAAGTAGTCCGGAGCGGCCACACAGGCAAAGGTACGAGGATCTTTGGGGTCCAGGCGGAACTTCGGCTGATACCGGGGAAGAAACTGATCGACAATGGATTGTTCCGGGATATCCACTGCTTCGGCGGTGTGGGACAAAACAAAGGCATCCAGGTTCACCATGACCGGAAGAAGGACTTTTTCAGCAACTTTAAACCCCTGAATAACCGTATCCAGGACTTCCTGATTGCTTTCACAATAGAGCTGCAGCCAGCCCGTATCCCGCTGGGCCAGGCTGTCGCTCTGCTCGCCCCAGATGTTAAAAGGCGAACCCAGGGCCCGGTTTACGTTGGCCATGACGATGGGCAAGCGGGCGCCGCTGGCCCAATGGAGCATCTCATGCATGAGCGCGAGCCCCTGCGAAGAAGTCGCCGTAAAGGTGCGGACCCCGGCCGCAGAGGCCCCGACGCAGCAGGCCATGGCGGAATGCTCGGATTCCACCGGAATGAAGCGGGCCTTAAACCGCCCATCGGCGCAGAGAACCGAGAGCTCTTCGACGATGGTTGTCTGGGGGGTAATCGGATAGGCCGAGATGACTTCCGCCCGGGACAGCATGACGCCCCAGGAAACGGCATGATTGCCCACCATGATCTTTTTCATTTCCCTTCCTCCTCCATGACCATGGCATCGCGGGGGCATTCCTCCACGCAAATCCCGCACCCTTTGCAGTAATCATAGTCCACCACGTTCCGGCCTTCTTCCTTCCGGATGGCCACATCCGGGCAGAAGATGTAGCAGTTGTCGCAGAGGTTGCAGACCCCGCAGTTGAAACACCGGTTGGCCGCTTCGACCGCGGCCCCTTCGGCGAAGCCCAGGTTGACCTCCTGGAAAGATCCCAGCCGTTTCGCGGGTGGAACCTTGGGCATTTTGGGCCGCTTTTTATAATCGAAATAGTCCAAGTTCAAATCCTTGAGGCGGACGGTCTTGGAGCTCACGGGGACGCGTTGCTCTTCCTCTTGCAGGTAATGCTTCATCGAAAGGCCTCCCCGTTCGCCGATCCGGATCGAATCGAAGAGGCCTTCCCACTTTTTCTTCCGCAACAGGCAATCAATAAAAATCGCCGCCCGTTTTCCCGAGCCAATGGCATGAACCACTGTCCGGGGCTGCTGAACGATGTCCCCGCCGGCAAAAATCCCTTTCTGTTTGGTGGCCCCCCGTTCGTCCGTAAGGATGGTGTTGTCCTTGATCCCGATCTTTTTCGGCAGGGCCGACAGATCCGCTTCCTCCCCGATAGCGGTGATGATTTCATCCACCTCTAAGAAAAAATTCGATCCTTTGACCTCCACCGGCCGCCGCCGGCCGTCCTCATCCGGGGGCCCTAAACGATTCTTCACGCACTCCAGGCGACTGGCCCTACCATTTTCCGCAATCACCCGGACGGGCGATACCAGGAAGGAGATCTCAATTCCCTCCTCCTCCGCTTCCTGGATCTCCGCGGGGAAAGCCGGCATCTCCTCTTTGGTCCGGCGGTAGACAATAAAGGGCTTCGCCCCTAAGCGCAGAGCGGTTCGAGCGGCATCAATGGCCGTGTTACCGCCCCCAACCACCGCCACCCGCTTACTTAGAGCGATTTGCTGGCCCAAACCGACTTTTCTCAGAAACTCTACGCCGCTCATCACCCCCTGCGCATCTTCCCCGGAAACTCTTAGGGTTTTACTGCGATGATTGCCCATGGCCAGAAAAACGGCCTGATATTCTTTCAGGTCGTTCAAGAGCGTCCCTTTCCCCAGGCGGACATTCATCTCCGCTTTTACTCCCAGTTCCAGAATTTGATCGATCTCTTCTTCCAGAACTTTCTTGGGAAGGCGGTATTCGGGGATCCCGACGCGAAGCATCCCTCCCAGCACCGGCAGAGCTTCAAACACAGTAACTCCATAACCCATGCGGGCCAGGTGATACGCGCTGGTCAAGCCGGCAGGGCCGGAGCCAATAACGGCAATTTTCTCCTTGTGCTTTTCCCGCTTCACCCAGGTAGGTTTCCTTCCCTGGCGCGAGGCGGTATCGGCCATAAACCGCTCCAGCCCATTGATGGAGACCGCTTCATCGAATTCCGCCCGGTTGCAGGAAGATTCACAAGGATGATAACAGACCCTCCCGCATACCGCCGGGAAAGGATTCTCCTCCTTAAAAAGCTCCCAGGCTTCCAATATCTTGCCCTTCCCGATCAGGACCATGGCCCCCTCGACATCCTGGCCGGCCGGACAACCCTCGTTACAGGGAGATGTTTTATTGGCAAACCGGGGCCGCAGGTACCGCCAGGTCCCGGTCTTGTTCCACTCCATGGATGCGAGCGAAATGGGTTGGTAGGGCATATCCTTTTCAGTTTTCAATAAGATCTGTTCGGACATGATAGCTCCTTAAAAGCTGTCAGCTGTCAGCCATCAGCGTTCAGGCCTAAGGGGCGCAATGCCTTGCGCCCTTCTTTTTTTGTTGCTGAGTGCTGACCGCGGATCGCTGATGGCTATTCTCAGGCTTTCGCCCGTTCATAGGCCTCTTTGATCGCCGCGGCATTACCAGCCTTGTTGGACGGCACAAACTCCTTCATGGCTTCGATGATGGCATCCGCGGAGACCATCCCGGTAATTTTGGCAAAAGTCCCCAGAATCGCGGTGTTCACGATCGGAGCCGTGGGCGAGCCCAGTTTGTGCTCAATGGCGATACGGTTGGCATCCACGGTGGCCACCCGGAACTTGGCCAGCCGCTGAAAATCCTTGGGGGAGCGATCCGTATTGATGATAATCCACCCATTTTCCTTGAGGCCGGAATCCACCTGGGTACTTTCCATCAGGGTTGGATCGAGAACAATGATGTGGTCCGGCTCATAGATGTTGTGACGAATGCGGATAGGCTGATCGTCTACCCGGGTAAAGGCGGCTACGGGAGCTCCCCGGCGTTCCACGCCGAAGGCGGGAAACGCCTGGACATACTTCCCTTCCTTGAAAAAGGCCGCAGCCAGGACTTCCGAGGCGATCACCGCCCCCTGCCCTCCCCGGCCATGGATCCGGATTTCAATCATTTAAAAACCCCTTTCCAAAAAGCGGTCAGCATTCAGCTAACTATCAAGAATGGCAACACTTTGGCCTTTGATCCGCCTCAGACGGACCGTCAAATCCCCCTTCGTCCCCCTTTTTCAAAGGGGGAAAAGTTGAAATTTTTATTGCCGGCATTGAAAAAAGCTCTCCTCCCTTTGGAAAAGGGAGGCCGGGAAGGATTTTCAGTCCGCCTCAGGCCGATCAAAAAGCTAAATGGATACCAAGAATTTTTATTCGGCATTTTTTAGCTGAAAGCTGACCGCTGATTGCTGATCGCTCTTTTTCATTCTTCCGAAAAAACCACTACGATGGCCCGGGCCATCTTGCCCCGCAGCGCCCGGAAGGCATGAGGAAGGTCGGAGTTAAAATAAAGGCTGTCCCCGGATTCCAGGGCGATCTCTTCCTGATGGTAATGGAACGCCAAACGCCCCCGAAAAAGGAAAAGGAACTCTTCCCCCCGGTGGTTCAGGAACACGAGTTCCTCTTTCTTTTTGGGTTCAAACTCCACTAAAAAGGGCTCCATGTGTTTGGCATTCCTCGTGTATGCCAAGGCTTCGTAAGTATACCCGCTCTCCCCATGCCGGGCGTGGCGCAGGGGCCGGAAGGCCTTTTGCCGTTCATCCTTGCGCACCACCACCGCTTGTTCCTTCGATTCCTCTTCCCGGAAAAAATAACCGATGTTTACCTCCAGGGCTTTGGCGATTCGAAGTAAGGTCGCCACGGGCGGCGAAACGGCGTTATTTTCGACCTGCGACAGAAGGGCGATGGACAACCCCGTCTTCCCGGCCACGTGCCTGAGGGTGTACCGCTTCTCGAGGCGCAGGGTTTTCACCTTTTCTCCGAGCTTCAATTTTTTGACTTCCTGATCTACATTCATCGCAGGGCCTTGGCCAAAACCTCTACAGGGTGGACGACTTCGATCCCCTTCTCATTTAAGTTGCCATGGATCTGCAGGCGGCATCCCGGACACCCCGACGCGACAATACTGGCGCCGGTCTCTTTGATGGAGTTGATCTTTTTGGCGGTGATCCCCGAGGATACTTCGGGGTGCTCCCACTGAAATGTACCCCCCCCGCCGCAACAAACATCTGCCCCAGCCATCTCGATAAATTCCAGGCCCGGGATTTCCCGCAATAACCTCCTGGGTTCCTCTTTCACTCCCTGGCTGCGCAGCAGATGGCAGGGATCATGGTACGTCACCCTCGCCTGGAGCGGATGGAGGACCTTCTTCAGATCGAACTGTACCAAATACTGCGAGATGTCCATGATCTTTCGGCTCAGCCTTTTCGCCGGCTCCGGGTTCTCTCCCATTTCTTCGAGAATGTGGGCATATTCTTTCTTCAGGGCGGCCCCGCAGGTGGCGCAATCAACGATCACCGCATCTACTTCATCGGGATTGAACAGGGCCAGATTCTTCCGGATATTTTTCAGGGCCATCTTGCGGGCGCCGGACAGAAAGATCGGCAGACCGCAGCACTTCTGTCCCTTGGGAATGACCACCTCCACACCCAGCTTTGACAAAATATCAATCACGGCCCGCCCGACATTTTCGAAGAGATAATTGGTCGCGCAGCCGGTGAAATAGAAAACCCGCCCCCGGCCCTCAACCGCGGGGATGATTGCGGGATATTGATCGCGCAAAGCCTTGCGGTTCAGCCGCGGCAGTTTGGAATAAGGAATCGTTCCCAGCTTTTTATCCCCTGGAAAAAGCCCAAGGGTGGAATTCCCCAAGGTCCGGCCCCAGAGCAGGAAAAAAGGAAGCAAACGATCGCCCGTCAGGAGGTTGAAAAGCATCCGTTTCTGCCAGGGCAGACCGAAAGTTGCCACAAGTTCGGCCCGCATGGCTTTCAGGAGACGATCCACTTTAAGACCGCTGGGGCAGTTGGCCGTGCAGGTCTCGCAGAGCAGGCAGGTGAAAAGCAAGCGGCGAAAGTTTTCCGAAGGTTCTAATTTTCCCTCGAGGATATTCTTAATAAGCTGCACTTTCCCCCGGGGCGAGGCCCCTTCGAAGTAGAGCTGCTTGTAGACTGGACAGGGGGTCAAGCACAGGCCGCACTTGATGCAATTGTACACTTCCTCTTGGAGGTTTTTGGCGATCATGCCGGGTACTCCAGAAAGCTTCCGGGGTTTAAGATCCCCAGGGGGTCGAAGGTTTTCTTTATGGCCCGCATCATTTCTAAGGCCGTTCCGCTCAACTGCCGGGGCAGATACTTCGCTTTGGCGATTCCTATGCCGTGTTCGCCGGACAGCGTACCCCCCACGGACAGGGCGTAATCCACGATCTCCCCCATGGCCTTCTCCACCCGCTCCATCTCCTCCGCATCCCTCTGATCGCAAAGGATCAAGGGATGGAGGTTTCCATCCCCGGCATGGGCGAGGACAGCAATCTGAACGCGATTTCGTTCGGATATTTCAATGACCTTTTTGATAGCCGCTGTCAGGTAACTTACCGGCACGGTGGCATCTTCGATGACGCAGGTCGGCCGCATCCGAGCCACGGCCCCAAAGGCCCCCCGCCGGGCCATCCAGAGTTGTTCGTTGTCTTTCTCCGAGTTCGAAACCCGGACATCCCGGGCTCCTTGTCTTTTGCAAAAATCGGCCACAAGCGCCGCCTGCTTTTCCACGGTCTCCAGGTCTCCATCCACGTCAATCAGCAAAACGGCTTCGGCGTCGAGGGGAAGGCCCAGTTTGGCAAAATCCTCCAAGGCCTTGATGATCATCTTGTCCATCAACTCCAACGTCGCCGGAATGATTCCGGCTTCGATAATCCTGGCCACCGTGTTTCCGGCGTCATCGATGCGATTGTAGATAGCCTGAAGAGTCCGTCTGGCCTTGGGCTTGGGAAGGAGGCGGGCGATGATTTTGGTCACGAGGGCCAGGGTGCCCTCCGAACCGCAGATCAACCGGGTAAGATCATACCCGGTGACATCTTTGGCCGTAATGCTTCCGGTATTCATTGCCTCACCTGAGGGGAGGACAATCTCCAGCCCCAACAGGTAGTCGCGGGTCACTCCGTATTTGATCCCGCGCATCCCCCCGGCATTCATTTGCACCGCCCCGCCCATAGTGGCTACGTTGGCGCTACCCGGGTCAGGGGGATAAAAGAGGTTCACTTTTTCAACTTCCTTCTGCAATTCGGAAATCACCACTCCCGGCTCCACAACGACGTAGCGGTTGGCGGTGTTGACCTCCAGGATGCGGTTCATCATCGTGAAGCAGAGAACGATCCCTCCCCGTTTAGCCAGAGATCCCCCCCCCAGCCCGGATCCCGCCCCCCGCGGGGTAACGGGAATCTTATGGGTGCTGGCCATTTTCATGATCTGGGAAACTTCCTGGGTTGACTTCGGGAAGACGACCGCCTCCGGAAGATATTCCATAACGTAAGCATCGTAAGCATACGTCAGGAGGTCTTCCTTAGAAGTTTTCACCCTTTCTTTGCCGACGATGGATCCAAGTTTTTCCAGAACATCCGGGTTCAGCATAGGTACACATCCTTTCTTATGCTCGCCCTCCCTTGGAAGGCCCGGGCCTTTTGGGTGATTTTCCTCCCTTACCCCTTACGCCTCACGCTCTCCTGTCATTAAAATATTACAGGCCCAAAAACGAGTCAAGAATATTTTGGTCTAAGTAAAACTATTTTGATTTTGCTAAAATAAAAGTTTTCTTCGGGGGTAGAGACCCCCGCAATAGATCCGGACAGGAGTATGATGCGAGAGGTGAATCAGGTGATCTCCCAGGGGATGCCCAGGCCAGGAAACTTGGGTTCCGGGTCCGTCTTCACGTTGACGCAGGCGGGAAGCCCGCTGGCCAAAGCGCGCCCCACGGCTTCTTTTACATCTTCAGTTCGTTCCACCATTTCGCCGTACCCTCCCATCGCTTCCACGATTTTGTGGTAAGGCCGGTCTCCTAACTGCGAACCGATGACCCTTTCCCTGCCGTATTTATTAATTTGCCCCCTCCGGATCTGCCCCCAGCCGGCATCGTTAGAGACTACACAGACGATGGGAATGTGATGGCGGATGGCCGTGTCCACCTCCATCAGGGAAAATCCGAAAGAACCATCCCCCGATAGGAGCGCCACCGGGCGCCGGGGGTAGGCCAGTTTCGCCGCCATGGCGTAAGGTATGCCAACCCCTAAATGACCAAAAGCCCCCACCCACATGAGAGAACCAGGACCAAGAGCATCGAGCAAAATATTGGCATATACGGCAATATCCCCCCCATCCACGACAAATAGACCGTCTCGCGGCAAAGCTTCTCGCACCTCCTGGGCGAGCCTTGCCGGGTGAACCGGGCTTCCCTCTTGGCGAATATCCCCGGCGTACTGGGCTCTCACCCCGTTCATCATGGCTTTGATGGTCTTTACCCAATCCTCCGCAATTTGGCCTTTCCCCGGAAGGGCCTGGCGGAGTTGCGCGAGAACGGCTCGAGCATCCCCCGGAACTCCTACATCGACGGGTCGATTTTTCCCGATCTCCTCCGGTTCAATATCCACCTGGATCACCTTTATATCGGGATGAAAGAGGGGGAAGCGCCCATAGGCGATGGTCCAGTCCAATCGAGTGCCTACGATAAGAACCACGTCCGCCTGGGTCAGACCCGCCGGGAACAAACCTCCGCCTAAAGGATGATCGTCCGGAACGATCCCGCGGGCCAGGCTGCGGGTGTAGAAGGGAATATTTGTGGCTTCCACAAAGGCCCGAAGTTCTTCCCCGGCCCCCGACCACCAAACCCCACCCCCGGCAATGACCACTGGACGCCTGGCCTCCCGCAAAAGTTCGGCAGCTTTCTTGATGGCTTGCGGATCGCCATACGGCCGGTGCTCGGTTCGATAGTCTTTGGGCCAAAACACTTCTTCCCTCTTCACGTTCCCGTCCACGACATCAACGGGGATTTCCAAAAAGACCGGGCCCGGTCTTCCGCTCCGAGCCTGCCGGAAGGCCACAGATACATACTCGGCAATGCGGCCGGTCTTTAATATGCTGCGCGCCCATTTCGTGACGGGATGCATGATCTCGACATGGTCCATGTCCTGCATGGCCCCGATGTCCCGTCTCTCTATTGAGCTCCTGCCGGAAATGATGATCACCGGAGAACCGCTTTGCATGGCCACCGCCACCCCGGGAAAAGCATTCACCGCTCCTGGCCCGGCAGTAACGACCGCCACGCCTGGCTTCCCTGTAAATCTTGCCCACCCTTCGGCCATGTTGACAGCAGCCTGCTCGTGTCGGGTATCGATGATCCTTATCCCATAGTCAATGCAGGCATCGAATATGCCGTTGATATGGCCCCCCGAGAGCCCAAAGATGCACTCCACGCCTTCCTCTTTAAGCCCCCGGGCTACCAGATCCCCTCCCCGCCAGACTTCTT
>CAZIDC010000075.1:0-9612 GCA_964537885.1 uncultured Syntrophaceae bacterium
CGTCTGAAAAACTCTGCATTCTTCCAGAAAGCCCTCGGAAAATTGGCCAGATTGGGCTGGATCGTTCCCAGACCGTCCCCCTGGGCCGCATGGCATCTCTGGCAAAGCGCCATGTATAAATGCTTTGGCCGTTTCCCGTGAAAATGAGCTTCCTGATCCTTCTTCTTCAGGAAAAAGAGGATTCCTTCTTCTTCTTTTGCTGTCAGGGGAACCCAGGGCATGATCGCGCCGGGAACTTCTCTCCCCGGGCTGTATAGGAAGTTTTTGACGTATCCTTCATTCCTCATGTAGGCTGCAAAGGTAAGGTCGGGGCCAACCTGCCCATCTTCTTCTTTAAATTTATGACAGGCCAGGCATTTTTTCTCCCGCAGAAGATCCTGCCCTGAAGCGGGAATCTTTTTTACGTCCTCCCCGGCTCGGGCCTGCTTTTTGATCTTCACCCTCTTCACCATGGGTGTTTCGTGAAAGGATTCCTTCGTCCGGCTTTTCAGAAAATAGGCAAGGGATTTGACCTGCTCGGGAGAAAGGCTGAACTTAGGCATGATGGAATTTTCCGGGTCTGCTTTGGGGTCCTCTATGGCCGCCTGAATTTGCCGCAGCCCCAAAAAGGAACCCGCGTCGCTGAGATCGGGTCCGTACACCCCGCCGGCCAAACCTTCTAAATTGTGGCAGGTGTCGCAGCCATTCGAGGAAAATTGCCGGAATCCTTCCCAGGCCTTTTCCGCTCCCTGGAAGGGCCTCAATTCATGACAGCGGAAGCAGCTGGCCTGCAGGTCTTCCCCGGAGAGGACTCTGCGCGCCTCATTGCCCAGAGCGCCGTGGGAAATCCTGGGATCCCGGGCCATCCCTTCCCCCAGATGGCAGCCGGTGCACCCGAGGTCGTCTACGGAATGGGGAGCAATGTCGGGGTGGTTCCCGAATACGGGATTTCCCCGGGAATATCTCACCCCTTTCCCCTGGGGATGGCAGGTCAAGCAATGTTCCCGGCGGGGAACGCCGCTCAGATTGATCGAAATGTCAGCGATGATCTCGGAATGGCCTGAATGGTCGGAATAATGCAGCGTCCGGTCTTCTTTCCAGCCCCGGTAAACATTCAAAAGCAAAAGGCCCAGAGTTAAGAAGACGGCTGCCAGAAGAACCGTATTCAGCCAGGGTGGACCTTTCTCGGGCGTTTGCTGTTCCATTCGCGTTGGCATTAGGGAATGATTCCATTTTGGTTATTTCATGGAATAATAAAATCCTACCGCGCGCTTCATACCGCCTGATTTAAAAAGGATCAGGATCTGGTATCTCCCCTTGTCAGAAAGGTTAAAGTCCCCCGCGTACTGATTCATGGCCGGTGTGAAATCGAGAAGTTTGATCTGGTCTTTTCCCTGGGGGTTGATCACTTTCATCTTGACAATGGCATCGCTGACCATCTGGTTCGTGCGGGTGTCCGTAAGCGTAAGAGCAATATTATGGGTAGCCTGGGGATCCACTTCGATTTTCATCTTCATGTCTTTGAGCATCTTCTTGTGCTCGGCCAGGGCCACTATGGAGAACGAGGTTTTAAAGCCTTCGAGAAGAAACGTTCGGGTGAGGGATGTTTCTTCTCCCGGAGGTGCCTCCGTTTTTTTCTCCCCTGCGGCCGCAGGCGCTTGATGCCCGGCATGCTGGGCCACCGCGGAAAGAGGCCCAAGGGAAAAGGCCAGGAGAAAAACGAGAAAGGCTGAAAAAAGTTCCCTTGGAACTAAACTCCTGCCAGACTTCTGACTCCTGATTCCTGATTCCTGGATCCTTCTTTTCCCCATCTCCCTATCTCCCCATCTCCCGATCTATCTATCCATCCCTTTCCCTATCTCCCTATCTTTCATTCTTTCCAACTTCCTCCCCCTCCAGATTTCGAAGATCACCGGGTAGATGACCAGCTCGAGCACGAAGGAAGTGACAATCCCGCCGATCATGGGAGCGGCAATCCGTTTCATGACGTCGGCCCCTGCCCCATGGCTCCACATAATCGGCAAAAGACCCATGATGATAGCCATAACCGTCATCATCTTCGGGCGAATTCTCTTTACCGCCCCTTCGCGGATAGCTTCCCGCAGATCTTGGATATTGTTCATCCTTCCTTTATTCCGCCATTTTTCATAAGCACCGTCCAAATATAAAAGCATGATCACGCCGGTCTCGGCATCCACCCCAGCCAGGGCAATGATACCCACCCAAACGGCCACACTCAGATGGTATCCCAAGAGATAAATAAACCAGAAGGCGCCAATTAAGGAAAAGGGGACAGCCAGGAGGACGATAAAAACTTTGCCGACGTGGGCCGTATTGAAATAGAGCAGGACGAAGACGATGAGCAGGGTCAGGGGAATGACGATCTTCAAGCGCTCTTTGGCCCGCTCCATATACTCATACTGCCCGCTCCAGACTAAATGGTAGCCGGGAGGAACCTGCACCTTTTCCGCCACGATCCTTTTCAAGTCCTTTACATAACCCCCGATGTCCCTTCCGGTAACATCGATGAAGACGTAAGCGGCCAGCTCCCCTTCTTCGCTTCGAACCAGAGTGGTGCCGGTGGACAGCTTTAAATCCACCAATTGCCCAAGGGGGATTTGGGCACCGCTCATGGTAGGAACCAAGACTCTTTTCAAAGGACCCAGGTCGCTGCGAAAGTCCCGAAAATAGCGGATATTTACCGGGTAACGTTCCCGCCCTTCCACGGTAGTAGTCACGGTCATTCCGCCTATGGCCGTTTCCAGAACTGCTTCCACCTCCTCTATGGTCAGGCCATAACGGGCGATTTCCTCCCGGCGGATGTTAAAATCCAGATAGTACCCTCCAGTCACCCGCTCGGCAAAAATATTTCGCGTTCCCGGAACGTCTTTGAGGACTGACTCCAGGTGTTCACCGATGCGCTGGATCTCTTCTAATTTGGGCCCCAAAACCTTGATCCCGACCGGCGTGCGGATCCCGGTGGAAAGCATATCGATGCGGGCTTTGATGGGCATTGTCCAGGCGTTGGACACCCCGGGCATTTTCACGGCTTTATCCAGCTCATCGATCAGCTTTTCCGCGGTCATCCCGGGGCGCCAATCTTTTTCCGGTTTAAGGTTGATCACGGTTTCGATCATCTCTAAGGGTGCGGGATCGGTGGCACTGTTGGCCCGGCCAGCCTTGCCGAACACGGATTCCACTTCCGGGAAGGACTTGATGATCTTGTCCTGGATCTGCAAGATCTGATTGACCTGGGTCAGTGATGCTCCCGGAAGGGTTGTAGGCATGTAAAAAAGCGTCCCTTCATAAAGGGGGGGCATAAATTCAGACCCGAGTTTCAGAAAAACAGGGACCGTGGCCGCCATGGCCAGCAGGGCCAGCGCCAGGACCATCTTCTTCCACCGCAAAGCAAAATGAACAATCGGCTGATAAATCCAGATCAGAAAGCGGTTGATGGGGTTTTTTTCTTCCGGTAAAATTTTCCCCCGGATGAGGATGACCATAAGAACCGGCGCCAGGGTCACGGAGAGAAATGCCGCAAAGAACATGGCGAAGGTCTTGGTGAAGGCCAGGGGTTTAAAGAGCCTTCCCTCCTGAGCCTCCAGGGTGAAGATGGGGAGAAAGGAAACGGTGATGATCAGCAAAGAGAAAAATAACGGCCGCCCCACCTCCTTGGCCGCCTGGATCAGAAGTTCGGCGCGGGCGATGGGTTTCCCCTCTTTCTCCCATTCTTCCAGCCGCGTATGAGCGTTCTCCACCATAATAATGGCGGCATCCACCATGACTCCGATGGCGATGGCGATACCGCCGAGGGACATGATGTTCGAGCCTAAGTCAATGTAATACATGGCCACGAAGGACAGAAGAATAGCCAAAGGTAATGTGAGAATCGGAACTAAGGCGCTGCGGAAATGGAAGAGGAAGAGGACGATCACCAAACTGACAATGATGCTCTCCTCGATGAGTTTTTCTTTGAGGGTGGCGATGGAACGTTCGATCAGATCCGACCGGTCGTAGGTAGTTACAATTTTCACCCCTTTGGGCAAGGAGGGGGTGATTTCCTTGATCTTTTCTTTCACCCGCTGGATGACATCGTAAGAGTTCACGCCGAAACGGACCACTACGATTCCGCCAACCACTTCCCCGGTTCCGTCCAGTTCCGCCGAACCCCGGCGGATGTCCGGGCCCAGAACCACCTTGCCGATATTTTTCACCATGATGGGCGTGCCTTTTTCATCGGCCCCGATGACGATGTTTTCAATGTCGGCGATGTTCTGAATGTAGCCCCGGCCGCGAACCATGTATTCCCGGCCGGTAAATTCCAGGATCCGCGCCCCTGTATCCCGGTTTCCCTTGCGGATGTTATCCGCCACAGTCATGATGGGAATCTTATAAGCGTTAAGGGTGTTTGGGTTTATGAGCACCTGGTACTGTTTGACGAATCCGCCGATGGAAGCCACTTCCGCGACCCCAGGGACCGATTGCAGCCAGTAGCGGACATACCAATCTTGCAGGGTGCGTAATTGCGAGAGATCGTATTTTCCCGTTGTATCCACCAGGGCATATTCAAAACCCCAGCCCACACCGGTGGCATCCGGGCCGAGAGTTGGCGAAACCCCAGGTGGAAGTTTCCCCGAAACTCCTTGCATGTACTCTAAGACGCGGGTTCTGGCCCAATAAATATCGGTTCCATCTTCGAAGATCACGTAGACAAAAGAAATCCCGAAAAAAGAGAATCCCCGCACCACTTTGACTTTCGGCGCCGCCAGGAGGGAGGTGACGATCGGATAGGTGACCTGATCCTCTACCAGGGTCGGGCTTCGTTCCGGCCATTCGGTATAGATGATCACCTGGACGTCGGAGAGGTCGGGAATGGCGTCCAGCGGGGTATTTTTCAAAGCCCAAATACCCGAGGCGATGGCCAAAAAGGTGAAAATGAAGATGAGAAATTTATTTCTCGCGCTGAATTCGATGAGGTTGGTAATCATATAAAACCGTAAGTAGGGAGTGGAGAATGGTGAGTTGTTAAAAACATCTATTTATTCCCTGTTCATCTCCATTGTTCATCGTTCCTCGTCTTCCGTCCCTCGTCCCTCGCCCCGCACCCCTTTCACTTTTTACTTTTCTCGCCTTACGCCTCACCGCTTCTTGCCTTTGGCGCTTTTCTCGCCTATTGTCTATAGCCTATTGCCTGCCTTTATTTCTTTTCCATACTCCCATGCTGGTGTCCGCCCATCGCCCCGGTAGCTGCCTTTAGCTGGCTCTCGGAGTCGATAAGGAAGTTGGCCGAGGTAACCACCTTTTCCCCCTCCCTCAGCCCGGAGAGCACTTCATAATATCCCTGGACCTTGGCCCCAACTTGAACATGTCTTGATTCAAAATGCCCCTGTCCACGGTCCACGAAGACCATCTGCATCGTCCCGGAATCCATCACGGCTTCTTCCGGGACTACAAGCTTCCGGCCCAGGGGAATTTTCAGTTCTACGTTCGCCCACATTTCAGGCTTTAACTTGAATTCCGGGTTGGGGAGGTCGAACCGCATTTTGGCCGTGCGCGTCTTGGGGTCCACCGAAGGATAAATGTAGGTCGCCGTTCCTTCGAAGGACTCCCCGGGGTAGTAGGCCATGGTGATCGAGGCTTTCTGGCCAATCTGTACGAAGGGGAGTTCGTATTCATAGATGTCCGCAACAACCCAGATAGAAGAGAGGTCCCCGATTTTATAAAGAGAGGTCCCCGGCATGACGCCCATCCCCTTGAAAACCATCTTCTCCATAACAAAGCCGTCTACCGGGGAATGGAGAACCAGACTCCTCTTGACCTCGCCGGTCACCTCCAGGTTTTCGATCTGTTTAAGGGTAATGTCCCAAAGAAGGAGTCGTTTTCTGGCCGATTGGAGCAGGCTCTCTCCCTGAGTGGACCATTCAGCCGAGGGTTGGGCAGTGTAGATCTTTTTGATCTTCAGCGCTAAGAGAAATTCCTCTTGGGCCGAAACAAGATCCGGGCTGTAAATAGAGAGCAAGGGTTGGCCCTTCCGCACCATTTTCCCGGTGTAATCCACATAAAGATCCTCAACCCAGCCCCCAATCTTGGGGCTTACCGCGGCAATCTTCTTCTCATCAAACTCTAACTTGCCAACGGTCTGGACAACCTTCTCCATATTTTGAACTCTGACCCGCCCGAAGCGAATGCCGCTGATCTGTTGCCTTTCGGGGGAGACAAACACGGCATCGGCAGCGATTTCGCTCATCCTGATCCCTTGCTCTTTCAAGCTTTCCACCGTCATCTTGCTCATATCCAGATCTTCAGCGGCTTTGGCGTCAACCTTTTTGACCTCGTGTTTCACCTCCCTCTGTCCCCATCGAAAGAGGTCGGCGATCTTTTCCCGCTGTTCGCTGCACGCGGATAGGCTTAATAAAAGCCCGCCGAGAATCATTACGGGAAGAATTTTCCTCATCCCTCTCCCCCTTTATTGGCAATACTCTTTCCAGCAATCCCCCCTGCCCCCCTTTGACAAAGGGGGGTTGGGGGGATTTCGGAAATTCCTTTGCAAATCGATCCTGCTTTACAGGGTCTTAAGATTTTGGACATTTCATTCCTTCCACCGACTCCCCACAGCCTCCTCCAGTTCTGACCGGGCAAGACCCAGGTTGCTCCTTTCCTTTTCCAGGGATAGACGGTCGTTAAGCCAGCCGGAATAGGAGGCGATCACATCGGCAAAGGCCACGTTGCCCGTCTCATAGGCACGGATTGAAACTTCCAGAGCCGCCTGGGAGAGATTTACCACTCGCTGAGCATAAAGGGCTTCTCGTCGTTTGGCCCGGTCCAGGCGAAACCACGCCTCCCGGACCTTAAAAAGGGTTTCGTTTTCCGTCCCTTTCAGGTCCTCTCGCAGGGCGGACAGTTTTTGCCTCGTTTCGCGCAGGTAGGCATCATTTGTTCCATACCACGGCATCCGGGGAAGGCCTGCACCCGTGGAGGCCGCGGCCTTCACCGGGAAGGGTTCTTTCATCGCCATGGTTCCCACCTGGGCTATCGCCTCGTCCTGAAAAAGGGAGAGACTCAACGAGTAACGCGGGGAGATCATTGTTTCGGCCATCTCGATCATCCGTTCCATTTTGCCGATCATGGCGCGCGTCTGCCTAAGTTCCTGCCTTCTCGTTAGGGCGCTGGAAAATAAACCGTCCAGGGGAGGAACTTCAAGCCGGGGATTCTGGGCAATTGGGAACCCTACTTTGGTCTCGGGCGGCAGATCAAGAATTTCCCTAATCTTGGCTTCAAAGTTCTTCTGCTCCTCGCGGAGGGTCTTTAGATCTTCTCCCAGTTTATCCGTTTCAACCCGGGTCTTGATCAAATCCTGGAAGCTGGTCTTCCCCGTTTCGTAACGGACCGTGGCTACGGCTTCCAGGTGTTGAAGGCGAATAAGCATCTCTTCGGTAATTTTCTGGCCCCGGATGTTAAAAAGGATTTCCCAGTAGGCCTGGCGACCCCGAGTAATCGCCGTTCTCCTGGCGATTTCCAACATTTCTCTCGAAGCGGTCACCTCCTGGGTCACGATCTCGCCCTTAAGAGATAGAACACCGGGGAAAGGAAATTTTACCTCCATGGACTCCCCCCCCTCCATGGACCCGATCCCCGTCATCAATCCCTCGGTAAATGCCGTGTATTGCCTCAGAATTTCATCCAGATTCCAGACCTGGCTGTAGGCCTCAATGGAGGCGCGTAGATTTCGCTCGGCCGCTTTCACCCCTGGATTTCGCCCAAGGGCCAAAATCTCCAAATCTTCCAGGGTGAAACCCTTGGTCAACACTTTTTCTGCCAAAGAGGGATCCTTCCCTGCGGGAAGGAGCTCACTGAACCGGGCAGGATCCGGCCTGTAAAAACCGTCTTCCTTCTCCGGCACCTTTAAAGAATCCTCCCATTTTTTCTTCCTCTCCTTAAGCTTCTGCACCTCTTTGGCAAAACTCGGATCCGCAGAAGTTGGAGAAATCTGTTTGGTTAGACCTGGCTTGGCGTAATCCCGATAAAAGGAGGTCGGCTCATATCTTTCCCAGCTTCTTATAAGCTCCTGGGATCCGGTGCAGGCCGGAACGACCAGGGTCATTCCTAAGGCCCACGGCAGGAAAGATCCCTTTTTCATCACGGGCGCTCCTCCCGGCTCTTTCCATTTCCATTTTCCATCTTGCGAGTCAGGCTTAGGCCGCACAGCCTTTCGATCTGGGCCAAGTACTTGCCATAGTCAGCCTTGGCTCGGGCAAGGGAAAGCTGGAAGTTGTAGTAAACGGCCTCGGTTTCGTTGAAATCGGAGAAGCTGCCCTGTTTTTCCCGGAACCAGGTCTCGGCAATTTCCATGGCCCGGGCTGCTTGGGGCAGAAGTTGATCCCGGTAGAGACGAATAAGCCTCTCGGCATTTTGCAGCCGGAAATAGAGGTTGCGAATCATGGCATTGGACTGGTTAATCTGGGTCGCCTTCATTGAAAGCGCCTTCTGTTCCTCGGCCCGGGCCTCTTGCAGGCGGCCGGCATTTTTATCGAGCCAAAGGGGAAGCGAAAGCCCAAACTGAACTCCTACAGAGTCTCTGAACTCCGGGGGCACCATATCCGGATTTCCTTTGGCATAAGAAAGCCCGACCCGGAACGAAGGTAGATACTCGTACTTGGCCAACCCAATCCTGGCCCTTGCCTTATGAATCTGGATTTCGGCCAGGCGGATCTCTTCCTGATATTTATGGGCGAGTCCGTACAACTCCTCAAGCTTGTAAACAACGGGGGGAAGGGGTTCTCCACTCAAAAGCTTTATCTCGGAACCAGGCGGTCGATTGAGGAGGGCGTTCAATTGGGCCTTTTCCGTCTGTTCCAGATCTTCCAGAAGAACGGCATCATACTGCAACTGGGCTAACTGGGATTGGGCTTTGACCACATCGAAAAAAGTCGTTCGCTCCTGGGCATAGGCGGTCTCCCCCACTTTCCGCAGATGCTCTAAAAGGTCGCGGGTCAAAGCCACCACTTTCTTGGCGTCTTTAATGTAAAGGAGCTCGTGGTAGGATTCCCGGATGCCTACGACGACGTCCCGTAAAGCTTTATCCAGCTCCAACCGAGCCATCTGGATCTCGACTTCCACCACTTCTCCGGCTTTGGAGAGCTTTCCCGGAAAGGGGATCATCTGGGAAATCATTAAGTCATATTCGGCCATCAGGGGCTTGGGATAATAGTTGGAGGTCACTTCGGGGTCGGGGAAGGCAGTCTCCACCCGGTAACGCCCAATGATTCCTCTCCAGTTGTCGCGCGCCGATTTTATCGACGGGTTGGTTTTATAAGCATAGGTCACAAGATCGGATAAAGAACAGCCTTCGCTTAACTTTTTTCCCAGGTCCTCCACCCCGGTTTCGGCTGGAAAAGCCATTCCCGTATGGGCGAAAAAGGCTACTCCCACCACCAAGGCAGCTAAATTCCCCCGAAAAAATCTCATGACGTTCCTCCTCATTTTCTAATCCACTGAAATGTATCAGTTTAGCAGTTTGAAAAAGTGGTTTGACCACCTTTGTTGAGGCCCGGGGGTCTGGGCGGACCGCCCGGGCCCCCGGGCCATGGGTTCCCTCGGCCAATACGCCCCCCTTCTTTTTAATGAGCTTAATTG
>CAZIDC010000076.1:0-7768 GCA_964537885.1 uncultured Syntrophaceae bacterium
AAATTTGCGCTCTTTTCATCCGAATTTGCTTTTTGGTTTTCTGCGGAATGACCTGCCGATAGTCAGGAAATTCAGCATCTAAGAGGCGCATAATTAAAATACTATTTTCTTTTTTTACGATGAAATTGTTATTCTTTATTTTAATCCAAACCTCTCCCTCTTCGTCTATTAACAATTTATTCAACTCCAGCAATCCCTTTTTGGGTAGCAAAAAGCCGCTTTCCAGACCGGGGATCTCCCCTTTTGTCTGGCGATCAATTATCGATAGACGATACCCATCTGTGGCCACCATCCGTAGGCTCTTCTCTTCCCCTTCTTTTTTAGTAAAAAAAACACCGTTGAGATTATAGCGAGTTTCATCGGAGGATGCGGCAAAAATTGTTTTTTCAATCATTTCTTTTAAAATTTCCACTTCCATTGATGAAAAATCTCCCTCTTCAAAACTGGGGAGGGAAGGAAAGTTTTCCGCAGCGAGCCCCATAATTTTAAATGTTGATTTGCCACAAATTATCTCCGCCCATTGGTTTTCTTTCATTCGGAGCGAAACCTTTTTTTCTGGAAGTTCTTTAATAACCTCATAAAGTTTCTTCGCCGAAAGAGTCGTTTTACCCTCTTTTAAAATTTCCGCTCCATAAAACCCTTTAAGTCCAATTTCAAGATCCGTTGCGGTTAGGAATATTCCATTTCCCTGGGTTTCAATTAATACATTATAGAGAATGGGCATTGTAACTTTTTTTTCTACAATGCTCTGCGCCCGATAAAGCCCTTTGACAAATTCATCTCTTTCAATATTAAATTCCATTTTCCCACTCCCGGCTATTATTAAATAATATAATAAATATATTTATTATTAGTATTAATAGAGGCTGTTCACAAAGGTAGTATAAACAAAAAAATTTTAAAATTCAATTAGTTTTATATTGGGAAAAGGGTGAATTTAGCTAATGAAAGTTGTGGATAAAATTATGCTCAGAGAAAGAAAGGTTTTTATTCACAAACTATCAACCGTTAAAGAACATAATATCTACTTTTGTAATTCATTTTTGATGGTTTCGATGACATTTTTAGTTTCTCGGTCTTCGCTAATCTTCTTTTCTATCTGGCGAACGGCATGGATAACCGTGGAATGATCCTTTCCCCCAAATTTTGAACCAATTTCCGGAAAGGAAGATTTGGTCATCGTCCGGCTAAGGTACATGGCCAATTGCCTGGGGAAAACAAAAGTTTTAATTTTTTTTGATGATTTGAGGTCTGGGACTTTGATGTTGTAATAATTGGAGACGATCTTTTGTATATTTTCTATACTGATCATCTTCTCGCGGTCGCTCAGGATATCTTTGAGGGTTTCTTTAGCCATAGAAATATTGATATCCTGACCCGTCAGGGAGGAATAAGCCCGAAGCCGCGTCAGGGTTCCTTCCAATTCCCGGATATTGGAGCCTAACTGGGAAGCCAAAAAGAGGCCGACTTCATTCGAGAGGGCAATATTATAGATTTCAGCTTTCTTGCAAAGAATGGCGACTTTGGTTTCAATATCCGGCGGCTGAATGTCAGCGATGAGGCCCCAACTGATGCGCGAACGCAAGCGTTCTTCCAAACCGGGAATGTCTTTGGGGGGTTTATCGCTGGTGATGACGATCTGTTTGTGGGAATCATAAAGAGAATTAAAAGTGTGAAAAAATTCCTCTTGGGTTCTTTCTTTGCCTCCGAGAAATTGGATATCGTCAACCAAGAGAACATCCTTATTGCGATATTTATTCCGAAAGTCAGTCATTTTTTCATAGCGAATGCAATTGATTAATTCATTGGTAAACTTTTCGGAAGAGAGGGAACAGACTTTTACGCTGGGATCATTTTGCACGATATGGTTCCCGATGGCATTGAGCAGGTGCGTCTTGCCGAGGCCGACGCCTCCGTAGACGAGGAGGGGATTGTAATTTTTAGCCGGAAGATTTGCTACGGCCAGGGCCGCAGCGTGAGCGAATTGATTGCAGGAGCCGACCACAAAGGCTTCAAAGTTGTAACTCGGATTTAAACCATCTTCGCGGAGCGTTGTTTTAATCTGGGAGAGGGGTTGCCCTTTTTCCGGCGGGCGCGGCTTCCCTTCCTTTTCATCCTTCTCTTCTTTCAGGTGGAGTTGAAGGACATATGATTTTTTGGTTATTTGCCGCAGGGCTTCTTTGATCAGGGTTTGATAATTTTCCGCAATCCAGTCTTTAAAAAACTTATTGGGAACTTCCATTTCCAAGAGGCCCGGTCTCATATTCAGGAGCTTGAGAGGTCTTATCCAGATATCAAAGGCCTTCTGGCTGAGCTGATTTGAAAGGGCGGAAAGAACTTGATTCCATATTTCTTTCATTGGAAATCCCACCGAAAAGGCAGCCTATTCACAGGGTTATAAACAGCTGTGAACAACAAAAATAACATAATAATTCCAAAAGAATAGATTCGGTTATGAAGCTTCTTGGATAGGCGAGAGATTCTCAAAGCAGGTATATTTATCCAAAAAAGCAAGTTCAAATTTATCTGTTGGCCCATTTCTCTGTTTGCCGATAATAATCTCCGCCTTCCCTTTATGGGGATTATCCTCCGACTTGTTGTACACTTCATCACGGTAAAGGAAGATGATTACATCCGCATCCTGTTCGATCGCTCCGGATTCGCGGAGATCGGCTAATTGAGGACGCCGATCGCCCCGGTCTTCCACGCGGCGATTTAGTTGCGAAAGGGCGATGACGGGAATATTCAACTCCTTAGCCAGCGCTTTCAGAGAACGGGAGATGTCCGAAATCTCCTGCTCCCGTCGCTCCGAATCTGCCCGCCCGCGCATCAGTTGCAGGTAATCCACGACGACCAGACCCAAATGATGCTCGGCCTTCAAACGGCGGGATTTGGCCCTCATCTCCAAGGCGCTCAGGCTTGGCGTGTCATCGATGAAAATGGGCGCTTCCGAAAGGCTGCCAGCAGCACGGGTGAGCCTGGGCCAGTCGGAATCGCTGAGGAATCCCCCACGCAGGCGATGGGCGTCCACCTTGGCTTCCGAGCAAAGCATGCGCAGAGCCAACTGCTCTTTAGCCATTTCCAGAGAGAATATAGCCGAGGGGATTCCGCCCTCGATGGCGGCGTGCTGGGTAATGTTCAAGGCCAAAGCCGTCTTCCCCATGGAGGGCCGTCCGGCAACAATGATCAAATCAGCGGGCTGCAACCCAGAGGTCAGCTCATCCAATTTGGCAAAACCGGTCGGGACACCGGTTATTAATTGACGTTTTTCATAAAGTTTTTCGATGGTACGAAAGCTGGCCTTGATGATGTCCTTGATGGGGTAAAAGGAAGGCCGAACGCGATCCTCGGATATTTCAAAGATTGAGCGCTCGGCCTGATCGAGAAAGTCGTCTACATCCCCCGATCCTTCATAACCCAGACTGATGATTTCAGTAGCCCGGTTAATCACTTTGCGGAGGATGGATTTTTCCTTGATAATTTTGGCATAATAAGAAATGTTCGCAGCCGTAGGCACGCTGTTCACTAAGGAGTTGAGATACTCGACCCCCCCCACGTCCTCTAAAGCATTCCGTTTTTTAAGAACTTCGGAAAGGGTGATTAAATCTGCTGGCTCATTGTGTTCGTAAAGCTGGATAAGGGCTGAAAAAATCTTGCGGTGGGATTCACGGTAAAAGTCCTCCTCGCCGAGGACTTCCAGAACACGATTAAAAGCCTCGTTCTCCAGGAGGATTCCACCCAGGACCGAAACCTCGGCTTCAAGACTTTGTGGAGGAAGGCGTTGGGCCAGGAAGTCCATTTTTATTTCTTTTCCCAAAAGAGAACGATATTTTTAAGGGTTAACCCTGTCGGATACCGCCGGCACAACATCCACTTTCAGTTGAGCGGAGACCTCCGGATGTAGTTTCACCAGAACCGTAAAACTTCCCAGGGTTTTGATCGGGGTCGGAAGGATAATTTTCCGCCGGTCCACGGAAAAGCCGTGTTTATTCAGAAATTCCTGCAAATCCATCGAGGTGATCGACCCGAATAATTTCTCATTCTCTCCCGCCGGACGAGCCAGCGTACAGATCAGACTTTCGATCTTCTCAGCCAAAGCCTGGACATTCTGTTTTTCTTTTCCGGCCTTCTCCAGGAACGACTCCCGCTGGCGCTCCAGAAAGTGAATGTTCGTAGGAGTGGCCTCAAGAGCCATTTTTTTGGGGATAAGGAAGTTGCGGCCGTACCCAACGGCGACCGGAACGACATCTCCCGCTTTTCCCAAAGAAGGGACATTTTCAATCAAGATGACTTTCATATATTCCTCCAAGACGCCAGCCACCCGAAAAGCAGGGCTGCTGGCTTCTTTCCAGAAGCAGACCCAATCCGATTATCCCCATGGGTTTCGGGAAGAAGGATGCAAAGGCCCGCCAAGGGTGTTGGCGATAAGGAGATCCCCTTGTCGGGGAAACGATTATGTGCTGACAATCGAAAAGGACATCAGGGCGATATTCCGGGCCCTTTTGATCGCAGCCGTTAGGTCCCGCTGATGCCTGGCGCAGTTTCCAGAGATCCTTCGGGGAAGGATTTTCCCCCGCTCGGTAACGAAGTGGTTTAGGGTTTTAACGTCTTTGTAATTAATCTTCAACCCGCTATCCGCGCAAAAAATACAGACTTTCCGCCGCTGAAAAGGCCTTTTCTTCCTAACTTGAGGTTTCATTTTTCTTCTCTCCCTCGGATTCCACAAGCTCGCCTTCTTCCTTCTTGGATTCTATTGCTAATTGATCTCCAGGGAGCGAGGGGCGATCGCTGACCTTAATGCTTTTATCGGCCGACGCTTCTTCTTTCAATTTCTTGGCGGCGTCGGCGGAAACTTGGTCGCCAATTTTAACCGTTTGAAATTTTAGGACCCCATCGTTCAGGCGAAGGTTTCTTTCCAGCTCCCGGACCAACTCTGGAGCGGCAAGATAATCTAACAGGAAATAATGACCGCGGGTATTTTTCCGAATCCCATAACCCAATTTCTTCGTTCCCCAGTCATCGAGCTTGATCAGATCGCCCTTCCAGCTCGTCATGATGGAATTTAATTTTTCCTGCAGTTCCAAAAGGCTTTCTTTAGAAAGGTCTGGGTGGGTAATAAAGATTGTCTCGTAGCGTCGCAAACTAAAATCCTCCTTTTGGGTTCGATAGCTCTTTTTTCGGTCGCCAAAGAGCAAGGAGCGAGGTGTTTATGTTTATATTTATACCCCATGAAGATCAAAGGATCAAGGTTTTTTTTCAGCCAAGGTTATTTAAAGAAAGGTAGGCTGGGAAGGGGGTATAGAAAAAAGCGGGATCGAGCAAGATAACGGCCACTTCCTCACCTGCGCGGGCCAGAGTCTGTTCCTTGGGGAGAACGATCAGGCCTTGAGCCTTGACCATCGAGGAGAGGATTCCCGATCCCTGTTCGCCGGTGGTTGAGGCATAAATTTTTTCCCCTTTCCTAACCAAGAGGCAGCGGATGAAATGGATTAACCCAGCTTTCTTTTCTATGTTTTCCTGCAAGATGGCCTTCAAAGTGGGGCGAAAGAGATTTTGATGACCGGCCATTTTGAGGATGGAAGGCCTGACAAATTGCTCGAAAGAAACCATTGAGGAGACCGGGTTTCCGGGAAGGCCGAAGAGGGGTTTACCGGAAATCATCCCAAAAGCGAGAGGTTGGCCAGGTCTCATGGACACTTTCCAGAAGTTTATTTGACCCAAGTCTCTGAACAGGGCCTTGACCAAGTCATAGTCCCCAACAGACACCCCCCCAGAGGTTATCAGGATATCGGCCAAAAAGCCCTGTTGAATTTTTTGGGCAAGGTCTTCCATCAGGTCCTTGGCAATTCCCAATTGGAGGGGTTGCGCTCCGCAGGCAGCCACCTGGGAAGCCAGGCTGTAACTGTTGCTGTTGACAATCTTTCCTTCTTGCCAGGACTCATCAATTTCCAACAATTCGTCGCCAGTGGAAAGGATGGCGACCCGGGGTTGCTGGTAGACAGAAACCATAGATCGCTGGAGGGAGGCTAACATGCCGATGTGAGCGGGCTGGAGGACTGTCCCAGCGACGATAACGGTTTCCCCGGCCCGTACATCCTCTCCAGCCCGGCGAATGTTTTTTCCCCATCCGGGTCCGGCCAAAATCTTCACCCGGTCTTTAAATTTCTCAGTGTCTTCAACCTGGACTACGCTATCCGCACCTTGGGGAATGGGGGCACCGGTCATGATTCGAACGGCTTCCTGGGTACCCACCAGCCCTTTATAAACCCTTCCTGCAGGAAGGTCCGCGAGGACCTTAAGGGTGACAGGATTTTCTTGAGAAGCTCCCTGAATATCCTGCCAGCGCACAGCATATCCATCCATGGCCGAATTATCCCACGGCGGAATATTACGGGAAGCAAAGATATCTTCCGCCAGAACCCGGCCTTGAGCTTGCAGGATGGACAAACGCTCTTGGCCAAGGCGGGGAATACGCTCGAGGACTCGATGGATGGCGTCAACAAGATCGATCATGGATTACCACTTTGCGGCGTAGCCGCAATCAAAAAAATATATATCGCAGAGCCCGCAGCGAACACAGAGCACTCTGCAAGCTCTGTGCAGGGTATTCCTTTTTCTTAATTACAGGTTAGTAGTACAGGGGCAAAAGTAAATTTATTGTAAGGGAAAATCCTTTTTAAATCCCGCTTGCAGCGGGAACAGTTAACTTGAAAGAGTTCTAATGCCCATCTACGGAGGAAGGAGAAGAGTTATGCCTGGTTTAATCCGGGTCCGTGATGAAAGGTTATTAATATCACATAGTTCTTTGGTTGTAAGGCGGTACTTTTTAGCAATGCGAGCAAGGGTTTCTCCGGAGCGGACAAGATGTTTATTATTCTTGGTTGCGTTCGATTGGCTCAGGATTTTAAAATTCCTTTCGAAAACTTCTTTTTTCCCAGGCGGAATATTAATTTCAAACAGGGAAACATCGGGTGGGGTTTTTCCTCGTTTAAGAGCAGGGTTAAGGGCCCGAATCTCCGACAGCCCTGTTTCCGCAGCCCTGGCGATTCGCTCCAGATTTGTGGAGGGAGGAACCAGAACCTTTTCATAGACCAGCGGTGGTTGAAACTCGATGTTCGAGAACCCGTATTTCTGGGGTTCCTTGGCGATCAATACGGCGGCCAGAAACTTGGGAACATATTTTTTCGTCTCCTGCCTCAGATAACGATGGCGGGAAATTTCCCAGAAATCCTGGCTATTGGCTTTTTTCATGGCCCTTAAGACCTTGCCTTCTCCGGCGTTGTAGCTGGCAGTGGCTAAATCCCAGCAATTGAAAATCTCATAGAGGCTTTTTAAATAGGCCGCGGCTGCGTAGGTGGACTTCTCGGGATCCCGGCGTTCATCAACCCACTTATTTACCTTAAGGCCGAAGCGTCTGGCCGTCTTGGCGATAAACTGCCATATTCCACCGGCTTTAGCCCGGGAGAGGGCATTGGGGTTATACCCGCTTTCGATCAAGGCCAGATAAAAGAGTTCCTCGGGAAGGTTTTTTTCCCGAAAGATATTTTTCATCATGGCTTCATAAGCTTGGGAACGGGCTAAGGAACGGAGGAAGAAGGTATCCGCCTTTTCCTGGAAGAACTTGATGAACTCCTCTACCTTTTCATTTAGAAGAGAGGGAAAAGTGGTGTTGATGGAAGGGGGTGTTTTATTACCCGGAAAAGAAGGTTCAACGTCTTCAGGGGAGAAAGACAGGAAGGAGGGTTCGTCTACGAGCGAATCAAAGAGC
>CAZIDC010000076.1:7868-9606 GCA_964537885.1 uncultured Syntrophaceae bacterium
GTCTTCAGGGGAGAAAGACAGGAAGGAGGGTTCGTCTACGAGCGAATCAAAGAGCTCGTGGAGGCGAACTTTTTCAGGGGAGAAAGACTGGAGGGGGAGTTCGTCTACGAGCGGGTCAAAGAGCCCATAAAGGCGATCTTTAATCTCCGCTGAAAATTCCCCGACCTGTTCTGGAAAATGGTCTCGTTGCAGCCCAGAGGGGGATAAATTAACGGTTTTGGCCGCCTTCCCTATTCCCGAGGGAGCATTTTCCCCCAAAGGAGAAGGGGGGTTTTCTAAAGAGGTTTTTTCTTTTAAGATTGCCTCGGATAACGGTTGAAGGGGTTGATTATGATCGCGTAACGGCCAGTCCATTTGAGCAAAATCAAAGGGGGTTGGATTATCCAATAAATAAGAAAGGTCAGCGCAGCTTATTTCCTGGGAGAGATCCTTAGAAAGGGTCTCAGGCTCCTGAATTGGATGTCCGGGGGGCATAAATTGAGCCAAAGAATCATGGTCGGATTCCTTCGGGAGCGAAGCAGATTGGACCAGGGATAATTGCACGGGGGTAGGGGAAGGCAGTAGTTCATTTCCCCGGATGGGGACCCCACCGCATCCAAATAGTAATAAAAGGCCGGGGAGGAAAATGAAAAGTTTCTGCAAGAAAAGCCCTTCCTCAGGATCCATAGGATAAGAGGTTACTATGATAACCAAAGGAAAAAACCCTGTCAACCATAAATAATGGGATGGCGGGTTAAATATATAACTGACTGAAATAAAATAATATTTGAGGGAGAAAGCGCACCTACGTTTTAACCCGGATTTTTAGCAGGGGATGAATTAATTACTTTTAATCAATTGAACCATTATAAATTTCATGATCAATCTCCGCCAAAGATGGGGTCGCGCTTTTCTCGAAAGGCGCGCACAGCTTCCCGGTGATCTTTGCTTTTCAGACAGATCTTCTGGCTTTCGGCTTCAATCTTCAAAGCCGAATTGATATCTCCAAGGAGGTTTTTCCATAGGGCCTGCTTGGCCAGACCGATAGCTAAAGACGGCCCCTTCGCCAGCTTACCGGCCAAATCCTGAGCGTAAGCTTCCAACTCCTGAGCCTGAAGAACCCTATTGATTAGACCGAGGCGTAAAGCTTCCAAAGCCTCGATCGGCTCTCCGGTAAAGACCATCTCTGCGGCTTTGGCCAAACCCACCATTCTCGGGAGAAAGAAAGTACCTCCCCCGTCCGGCACCAATCCCATGGAAACGAAGGCTTCTCCGAGCTTCGCCCGTTCGGCGGCAATTCTAAGGTCGCAGGCTAAGGCCAGGTCAAGGCCCAATCCTGTGGCAAAGCCGTTGAGGACGGCAATCGTCGGCTTGGGCATTCCGGTTAGAAGGCGGATGATCTCCTGAGATTTTAAGAGCAGGGTTTCGGGGCTTCCTCCGCCTGAGCGGACCCTTTCCTCGCTAAACTCAGAAATGTCCGCCCCGAAACAGAAGGCTCGTCCCGCCCCGGTGAGGAGTAGAACCTTGACTTCATTGTCTTCAGCTGCTTTCTGCACGGCGTCCAGGAGCTCCTCGATCATTGCGGCGTTAAGGGCGTTTAAAGCGCGAGGGCGATTAAGAGTGATCTTAGCAACCCCCCCCTCTTTTTTCTGAATGATCCAGCTATATTCCATAATCCCTCTCCTTTTTATAAGATGGCCGCATTATACCATTTATACCATTTTGGCCTTGACGAGGATAAATTTTTATTATAACTTGA
>CAZIDC010000077.1:0-4936 GCA_964537885.1 uncultured Syntrophaceae bacterium
AAATTTAACCGGCAGGCAGAATATGGAAGATAGAACAATTCTCGACGAATTTAAAGAAATTGCCGAGAGTCCCTTTTCTTACCTGAGGAACTGGAAGCTGCGGAGCGGGAAAAAAATTCTGGGGTATTTTTGTACCAATACTCCAGAAGAGATCATTCAGGCCGCCGGCCTTCTACCCATGCGCATCCTCAATTCCAGGGAGGGCATCTCCCTGGCCTCAAGGCATCTCCAGAGTTACAGTTGTTCGCTGGTCCAAAGCAGTTTGGAGGCGGGACTCCGGGGGGAATTGAGTTTTTTGGATGGCACCGTTTTCCCCCACACCTGCGACTCCATCCAGCGCCTCTCCGACATCTGGGCCGAAAATTTACGCTTCCCTTTTCATTGGGACTTGATTCTGCCGGTCAAGCTGAACACGGCAAGCGCCAGAACCTATCTTATCCAGGAGCTCCGCCGCTGGCGGCTGGGTTTACAGGAGTTTATTGGTCATTCCATCTCGAATGAGGCCCTGCGTGATGCCATCGTTCTCTCTAATAAAAACCGGTCTCTCCTAAGGAAGCTTTATTTCCTGCGGACCCAAAATCCTAATAATTTTTCCCCCTCGGAGGTTTCCGCCATAGTCAAAACGGCATCCTTTATGGACAAGGAGGAATTCAAAGTTAAGCTGCAACAGCTCCTTTCCCGGGGCGCAGAAAGCCGGCCAGCCTCGCCGGAAACAATACGCCTCTTCCTCGTTGGGAGCCTCTGTGATCAAACCCGGGTTTTCGACCTCTTCGATACCTGCGGAGCTTCGATCGCCGGAGATGACTTGTGTACGGGTTGGAGGTTTTTTGCCGATGATGCTTCTGCCGCAGGAGACCCCCTCGAGGCCCTGGCCGATCGCTTGCTCCGGAAAGTACCCTGCCCCTGTAAATATAATCCCGGGATCGACCGGGGAGAATACCTGTTGCAAAGAGTTGAGGAAAGTCGGGCTCAGGGGGTCGTCTTTCTCCTTCTCAAGTATTGCGACCCCCATGCCTTTGATTACCCTTACTTAAAGGAGAGGTTGACTGGGAGAAAGATCCCCAGCCTTCTCCTGGAGTTTGAGCCGGGGTCTATCCCGCTTCGGGCGATGGAAACCCGCCTGAAGGCTTTTGTTGAGACCCTCGGAGGATAAAATGACCGCAATGGAAACAGGGAAAGAAAAACGCCGCCTGAAAACCTCGCAGAAAATGAAGGAGTTGATGACCCGTTATTACGTGGAGGCCAAAATGGCCGAGGGATCGGGCCGGAAGATCGCTTGGATCACCAGCGGGGGTCCGGTGGAATTCTTGATCGCCGCGGATATCATTCCCATCTACCCCGAGAATCACGGAGCCATGCTGGGAGCTTCGCGGATGTCCGTAGAGTTATGCGAAGTGGCCGAGGGTCTTGGTTACTCCCGGGATCTTTGCTCCTATGCCCGAGGAGATATCGGATCGGCTATTACCAAAAAGAGCCCTATCGGCGGCCTTCCCCGGCCGGATTTCCTGCTGGCCTGTAACAACATTTGCGGGACGGTCTTGAAATGGTATCAGGCTTTGAGCCGCCTATTCAACGTACCCCTTTTTTTCCTCGACACCCCGTTCATTCACCACCAACCCGTACCGGAAGCATTCGCCTACGTCCGGCGGCAGCTCGAGGAACTCATCGACTTTCTGGAAGGCCAGACTCAGAAGAGATTGGACCGGGATCGCTTGGTTGAAGTGGTAACCTACTCGGGAGAAGCCACCCTTCTCTGGAAGGAAGTATTAGACCAGTGTGCCCACCGCCCATCCCCCATGAGTTGTTTTGATGCCTTTATTAACATGGCCCCCATCGTTACCCTGCGAGGGACGAAGGAAGTGGTGGATTTTTATCGAGCGATGAAGGCCGAGCTTGAAGAACGAATCACCGGGGGTTTAAGCGCAGTTCCGGAGGAGAAATTTCGCCTCCTCTGGGACAACATTCCGGTCTGGTATAAGATGCGTGAGCTTGGCGAATTATTTTCTTCTTACGGCGCCTGTTTGGTTGCGGACACTTACACGAATGCCTGGGTTTTCGAAGGGATGAACACCCAGGATCCTCTGGAGGGCTTAGCTCTGGCCTATACCACGGCCTATTTGAACATCAGCATGGATCTAATGGTGGAGAAGGTTTTAGGCCTCCTAACAAGATTCTCCGTTGATGGTCTGGTAATCCATTCCAACCGGAGCTGCAAGCCCTATTCGTTGGGGCAGTATGACATCCAGAGGTTGATCTTCGAAAAAACAGGAATTCCCGGCTTGGTAATAGAGGCGGACATGACGGATGCCCGGGTCTATTCCGATGCCCAGGTCAAGACCCGCATCGAAGCGTTTATGGAAACTCTGCAAAACCGGGGAACCACGGCGAGGGCTTGAATCAACCCCCCGCACAGATGGGAAAATGCTGACCCTGAGGAAGGAAATTGCCGGGGCGCTGGAGCAAGGTTCCCTCGACCTGCGGGAGATTTCCCAAATCTTCCGGATCCGGGAAAAAGAAGTTCTTGATCACCTGCAGCATATCGCCCGCTCCGCTCACCCCAAGCGATTGACGATGGAACCCGCAACCTGCCAGAGATGTGGCTTCGTTTTCAAGAAACGGGAACGGTTGAACACCCCCAGCCGTTGCCCGATCTGCAGGGGTGAATCCATCTCGCCGCCCCGGTACCAAATTACCGGTTAATGGGCGGAGCAATCAACTTCCCTTCCCCCTAAATCCCCAAGCCTGTTTATCCCAAGGTGCCGGCAATCCCCCGAACCGCTTTCAAGATCTTTCCAAAAGTTCCCCGATGAGCTTTGCGGCCTCGCCCACAATTCGCCCGCACTCCAGAATTTTCTCTCCCTTGTAGAAATTTCTTACTTGCTCGCGATCGGTCCAGTCCACCTTGGCGATTTCCCGGCAAAGGATGCTACCGTGGTTCTGAACAATATCTTCCCGGAAGCGTTTCAGAAATTCGTGGGAGTTGACCCATATTTTCGGGTCTTCTTTCTCTTCCTCTCGGCCGCGGCTGAATCTGAGACCCAGAACAGCCAGGCCACCCACTGCGGCCCCGCAGGCCTCGCCATTTCCTCCCAAACCTCCTCCGAAAGCGCCCATCGCTTTCACAACGGCCTCGTCGCTTTTCCCCAGCTTTTCTTGCCCGACCGCAAGAACAGCCTGGCTTCAATGGAAGCGTTTCATTAACCTCTGAATCGCCTTCTCCCGCATTTCTTCCGGTGTCATGTCAACCTCCTGAAGGGAGCCATTTTCTTTCCCTGGCCCCCAAACCATAGAAAAACTATTTGTTCATTGACTTGCGCCAGCAGGCATATTTCCACATCCGCGCCAAAACTCGAACCGCCATCTCGGGAAAGTCATAGCAGGGGATCCGGTTTTTTTCCAGAAACCCCTGGCTCACCTCGACATCCTTTTTGGCCCCTAACAAAGAGAAAAATACCGGCTTACTGCGATCCCTCTGAAGCAGGTCCACAACCGCTTGATAGGGCTCCGGCCCAGAATTGGCAAAGGAGATGAAGATGATCCCATCTACCCCGTTATCTTGAAGCAAGGCCTGGAGAATTGCGGTGGTAGTCTTCTCGTAGCCGTGGGCCAGCACGTCCGGAAAAATATCCACGGGGTTCCGGACCTTAGAGGAGGTGGCAATGACCCGGGAGAGTTTCTCACGGGTGGCTTCACTGAAGTGGGCCATCTTCAACCCTTCTTCAACGGAAGCATCGATACTCATAATGGCCTGGGCCCCGCTAAAGGTAACCAGGGCGATACGCTCTCCTCGGGGCAAGGGCATATTGAGAAATCCCTTAAGGGTGTGGATGAATTCATCGATCCCGGATAGGCGAAGAATTCCGGCCTGTCTGACCGCCCCCGTGAAAAGGCGATCCTCCACCGCCAGGCTTGCCGTATGCGAAGCTGTTGCCCGGGCGCCTTCCTGCGTGCGCCCTCCTTTCATGAGAAGGACGGGTTTTTTCAAAGCCGCCTTCCGGGCCACTTCCAGGAATCGTCGTCCATCCCGAACATCCTCCAGATACATTCCTATAATGCGCGTCTGCGCATCGTCTGTGAGGTACGCTAGAGCCTCGGATTCGTCCACATCCACCTTGTTCCCCAGTCCCAGCCCCTTGGATATTTGCAGCCCTTCGAAAGAGCTGAGATATCTAAGCAAAGCGCCGACAAAAATTCCCGACTGCGCCACAAAACCGATGGACCCAGGCTTGAGCATGCGGGGGGTGGCGAAGTACGAAGTAGTCAGGGCTGTGGCCGTGTTCACAAGCCCGAGGGTATTCGGCCCAAATCCCCTCATGCCGGTGGATCGGAGGATGCCGCGTACTTCCTCCTGAATCTTAGCCCCCTCCGGACCGGTCTCGGCAAAACCCTCCGCGGAAATCACCACCCCTTTTACACCCTTCCGGGCACATTCAGTCAAAGCCTGCGGGATGGAAACGGGAGGGATGTGCAGAACCGCCAAATCTACGGTAAACGGAATTTCGCCGATGGTGCGATAAAAGGGGGTTTCAAAAACTTCCCCTCCCTGAGGGTTTACGCCCGCAACTTGACCTAAAAAGCCAACCTTCTTTAAAACCTTAAGAAGCTGGGATCCAGCCTTTTGCGGATCCCGAGAAGCCCCGATCACTGCCAGGCTTTTAGATTCTAACACTTCACGTACAGACCACATTCAATTTTCTCCCCAACTGTCTTTATCAAAAAGCGGCTATGGGCAATGGGTTCTTTGTATTTGTATATATCATACCAGGGAATTATTCAAGATGAAAACAAGGGAGATGGATTCAAGATCTTTTTTAAGAACGGATTTTACAATTATCCTTGACAATGCGCACTGGTTCATAAAAATGAAAGGAGGGAATGGCCAGACTTCCAATACAACAACCAGCCATAATAAATACAGGCGAGGGTTGGAGGGGCG
>CAZIDC010000077.1:5036-9556 GCA_964537885.1 uncultured Syntrophaceae bacterium
CGGTCTGGTGGTAGGAATCGTGCTGGTCCTCGGGCTGGAGCACCTGTTCCTCCGGCGGAGAAAATAAAACCTCGTAACGAATAGAAGTTTTCGAGGGTTAGATGCAGGAGGAAAAAATTACCGGGTTAAGAGTCCTCTTTCCCCCATTTCTTTCAAGTCCTTTGGGTAACGGCCTTCTTCCCAAAAAAAGATCTCCCGGGCATCCCTGGCCCTGGCGTCTTCAATTTTCTTGAAAGAACTCTGGATAGCCTGCCATCCTTTCCATTCTACTTCGCTGAGGGGAAAGCGGCTCCATCGAGTGTTGGCCAGTTGAACCATCAGGAAGAAAGCCAGAACACTGACCAGCAGGTACGCCCCGCTGCTCAGCAGGTATCTGGACAATTGAATTCCGGTTCTTTTCTTGCTGGGCGCATGAATCAAGGCGGGTTCAATCACCCCGGCATCCATCAGGATAATAAGATTCTTGCAGGTGTCAAATTCACCCACAAAGCTGAGGTCAATGATCTCCTGAACCGTCCTTTGGCCGTTTATCAATTCATAAATAACTTCCATCTGAAAGGAACGATTTTCTTCCCAGGGTGTACCGGATAGGACCGCTAAGGTGTTCCGGGAGTCAACTTTTTGTAAGACCACCTCGAAAGAAGGGAGGCGTTTCCCAAGCAAGGGCCATTCATCGACCATGCGCAACACATCCAGGAGGAGGTATTCGGCATTCAGCGGCTCCACAAAGTTCGGGTCATAATATACCGCTTTGGCCTCGAAGCAGAAAGTTCCCCCCTTCCACTTAAATAAGCTGTAAATTGTCTCAAAAGAAAGGAGCCTGAGAACTGCGGTTACGTCTTCCTTGCGAACCATGCCGTTCTTTACCAGAATCTGTTCGATGCTTAGAAGCTCTTCTTTTTGTTGATCACGGGCTTTTTGCCAATTACCCGTGGAAAGAAGACCCCCGCGGATCAGTCTCTCTGCTAATGGATTCTCCTCTGCCGTTTTGGCGGGAAAGGTCGCCCCGACGATCAACCCCTTATCAAAAAAGACTTGGATGTCCTTTTTCTCCCCCTTAAGGGTCAACGTACCTGTCTTCTGCTGCTGCCCCAAGAGTTGAAAAAGATCGGTCAGCCCAAAGTCCGTAAGCGAACCGCTCAGTCCGGCATCCTTCCCGCTGTTAGGCCGCCTTAAAATTGAACTTCCCCCCTTTGGACCGCAAACGAATTATGCGGTATTGAACGAGTCCATAATACCCCAAAAAAATAAGGCCAAAAACGATCCCCCACAGAAAGTCAAGCGATGCCTCCATACCCATGGGGCTCGGAACCCAACCGCGCCACCAGAATATTTTGCTCATCAAGAGGATAAAAATGAACAGGTAAACAAGCCCCTCAAGAGTTCGATCCCGGAGCAAATGCCCGGAACCGGGCAGGAGAAGAGAGATCCGCGTCGGGAGGATGCGTTGTTTTTCCTGATATCTGGCCACCTGGGCCTTTTTGTGAATGACCGCTTGCGGATCGGCCAAAGTCCGGGTTGAAAAGGCCTTGATACATTGCGAACACTGGTTGCCGCTAACCACGGACCGGGTGCAGCGAGAACAGATGAGTTGACCGCACCATTCACATTTGTGAATCAGCGGCCTTTCCTTGGTAATCCAATGAAGCAATATTAAAAGGGCCAAGAGGGCTGCACCCATTAACTCTCCATATTTCAGGGGGATTTTATTCCAGAGCATTCCCCACATACCACTGGCGACCTCCTCGCGGTCAGGGGTATCAGCCAAGATGCGCCTCCACAGACGGGAGGGTTCAATGGTCTGGTCAATCGCCATACGGTTGGGGTTCCGGGAAGAAATGCTTGTATAGAAAGAAATAAGCTGGGGGCGCAGTTCCCGCGCCCGGCGGAATTCAGAATCGGCTTCTTGAAGCAGCAGGTTCAGCAGGTAAGCCTGACCTAAGTTATAATAGGATTCGGTTCTGGATGGATCAAGTTGAGTGGCCTTTTGGTATGATTCGACGGCGTTTTCCACTCGGTTAGTGGCTAAGTAAACATTCCCCAGGTTAAGAAGCGCCCCCGAAGACTTGGGATCCAACTCCACCCATTGGAGGAAATGTCGTTCTGCCTCCTTGAATTTGCCCATGCGTTTTTCTATTAATCCAACTGCCTGGAGGAGGTCCGTATCCTTCGGATCATTCAGGTGCAAAGTCAATAATTGACGGTGTAAATTAGCACTCCATACCCCGGTATTGGCCCTAATGACTTCGGGAACACCATTGTCGGTCATGGAGGACTGTAAAGAGGCATACATCCGGATCCCCGTGGGAAGCAATAAAAGCATCAAAAAAAGGGCCATGATCCCAGTTCGATCGGAACGGCTGGCGTATCCCCAGAAAACCAAAAGCCATAAGGCAAATAACCACATCCATCCCAGACCCAAAAAGAATGGGAGAAGCAGAAAAAAAACGCATAGCAACCCAAGGATTCTGGGATGAACCTCCACCCGGACCAGATGCTTTAAATGATGGCAAAAAAAGGAATAATACCTAAGCAGCAGATAGACTGCAAAGGCGGCAAACGTAACCACAAAGCTAAAAAGAATCCAAACCGTCAAATTGGCCAATTGATGAAGGGTTGCGTCTAAGTCATAGAAAGAATGGACAAACCCATTCAACCCAAGCCAAAGAGCCTTTAGAATGTTATTGAAAGCAAAGGGACGTTGGGACCATATCCAGCGGGCGCGGGCGTAGGCAATCGGAGAAAAATCAGGAGCCATCTTTTCAGCGTAACTCAAGAGGCCGCCGACTCCCTCATTCTTTCCTCCCCGTTCTAAATTCTGGCTCTCCCGAATCAAAGCCGCGGCTAAAGGGGAGTGATTGCGGATTCCCTGATCAAGCTTCCACTGATATAGTTTTTCCAGTTCCTCCTGGCTTTTTCCCCGGACTCCTTTGGTTAAAAAATTCCGGTGAGCAGCCCAGATCTTTCCCCCTGCTTCCTTCTGTTTTTTCTCGATTTCAAACGACCATGGTGGCTGTATCGGGGAAGAAGGCAAAGCCTGAGCCCGGCTGGAAATGGCCAGGGGAAAGGAGAGCAATACGACAAAGATCAGAAGAAAAAGAAGAAAGAACCTTCCCTTAGTAGACAATGGAAGGGGGTTTGGTTGGCATTCCCCCTGCGAGAGAATCATTGCCGAATTTTTTTTCCTAACCGACATTGGGGTCGAATGGTTCAAGATTAATCGAAAGATTAAAAGAAAGGGGTTTTCCCAAACCTTCAACCTCCATGGTAAGAGGAATTTGTAAACTCCTCGGAGAGGAGATGCGAGGTTGGCCGAAGGAAATGATTCGCAGTTTTTCTCCACCGGCTAAACCCGTCTTTCCCGCCTCTTCGACGGGAGGGGGAGATTCCTGTTTTTTCTTTTCGAACATCCAACTAAAGAGGGTTCGACCCCCTGCTTTCTTTTTTTCCTCTTCGGATTTTTCTTCCCCGTTCCAAGATACCCTCGCCGTTTGGGCTGGCGCGGGAGCGGCCTTCTCTAATGGCATCGCTCGCGTCCGTGTTTCCTCCAGACTCGGTTTGGTAGATCCTGGTGGAAGAACGTCCGGCGGCATCCGCCCTACAGGTTGCCTATCCAAAACAGCTTGCGCGGACAACGGCGCGGGGACAGGAACAACCTTTGCAAACGGACCCTCTTTGCCCGAGGAAGGAATCGGGATCTTTGGGGGTGCTACGGGAGAGGGAATTCCTTTTCCCAGCTGTACGCCCATCGCCGCGGGAGCCTTCTCCAGCGTCCGCGATAAATCTGGTCGGGCAATCCCTTTGTCCACCTGGTGAGGCATTGGCGGCGTCGCCTCTGAAGGGCTTTCCGGTTTTAAAGAATAACGCCTGGCCTCCACACCCGTTTCGATGACTTTTAAAACCAGGCGGCAGGTCATTGTTAACGTCTCAAACACCCCCTTGCCCAGAACAGCCACAGTTTCCACGTAGGGAACATTCAGCCGATTGATTTTTTGGTTGAGCTCCTCCAAAGCAATGATATTCGGAAGGTCCCGTTTGTTATATTGAAGGATTAAAGGAGTGGTTTCAATCTTTTTCCCGTAATAATGCAAGTTTTCTTCCAGATCTTTGAAACTGAAAAGGTTATCCTCGATTCTTTCAGTCTGGGAATCCGCAACAAAGATCACCCCATCCGCGCCCGATAGGACGGCTCTCCGGGTAGCTCCGTAATAGACCTGGCCCGGAACCGTGTAAAGGTGAAACCGCATCTTGAATCCCCGGACACTCTCCAATTCAATGGGGAGAAAATCGAAGAATAAAGTTCGCTCCTCGTTGGTGGCCAAAGAGACCATCTTTCCGCGCTGATCGGGCTTCAGGTTTTGATGGATAAACTGAAGATTGGTAGTTTTCCCAGAAACTCCAGGTCCATAATAGACGATTTTCGCGTCAATTTCTTTCTTTAAATAATTGAAGATCGCCATAAGGCCACCCTCCAGGTTTTACTTCTTTTTTGTTTTCGGGAGGTTCTCAAAAATCCCTGC
>CAZIDC010000078.1:0-9427 GCA_964537885.1 uncultured Syntrophaceae bacterium
GAACGGGGCATCACCATTGAACTGGGTTTCACATCCATGGCTTTGCCCAGCGGGCTCACGATCAGCATTGTGGACGTCCCGGGGCATGAAAAGTTTGTCCGGCACATGGTGGCCGGGGCTACGGGCCTTGACCTGGTCGCTCTGGTCATCGCCGCCGATGAAGGCATTATGCCGCAAACCCGGGAGCATTTAGACATCTGCAGATTGTTGCGGGTCAAGAAAGGGCTGATCGCCCTTACCAAAGTCGATCTGGTGGAAAAGGATTGGCTGGAGCTGGTCAAGGAAGAAATCGGGGAGTTTGTCAAGGGAACCTTCCTTCAAGGAACGGCAATCATTCCCCTTTCTTCGGTTACGGGTGAAGGGTTGGCGGATTTCGTCGCGGAAGTGGACCGGCTGGCCCAGGAGGTGGAAGAGCGGTCCCCCGAAGGCCTTTTCCGCTTGCCCATCGACCGGGTTTTCACCATCAAGGGTTTCGGGACCGTGGTGACCGGCACGATCATCTCCGGAAAAGTCTCCGTCGGTGATTCAACCGAGGTACTCCCCAAAGGCCTCGAGGCCAAGGTGCGCGGGATTCAGGCCCATGGCCAGCCCGTGGAATCGGCCACGGCCGGCCAGAGAGCGGGGATCAACCTGCAGGGGCTGGAGAAGGCGGTCATCAACCGCGGCAATGTGTTGGCGCTCTCGCAGAACCTGAAACCAACTTCCGTCCTGGATGTGATCTTCCATCTTCTTCCCGGCGCAGCCAAACCCCTGAAGAATCGGGCCCGTATTCGCCTGCATGTGGCCACTGCGGAAATTATCGGACGGGCCATCCTTTTGGGCCGGGATGAAGTCAAGCCCGGGGAAGAAGCCTTCGTCCAAATCCGCCTGGAGGAACCGATCGTCGCTTTGCCCGGCGACCGGTTCGTCCTTAGGTCCTATTCTCCCATCTTAACCATTGGCGGGGGAGAAATCCTCGACGCTTTTCCCCCCAGGCTAAAACGCCTTTCCCCGCAGGTTCGGGAAGAATTGCCAATCCTGGAGAAAGGTTCCGAGGAAGAGAAACTCAGACTTCGCCTCCTGAAGGCCGGCCCGGCCGGCCTTTCCTGGTCGGAGTTAATCATGCGCACCAACCAGCTCCCTGCGAAACTGAAGTCCCTCGTCGAGAGCCTGGCGGCCAGCGGCGGGATCCTGCGCTATAATGGAGATCGTCTTCGTTACTTTCACCCCCAGGTGATCGCCAATCTAAAACTTTTCTGCTTGGATTACCTTAAGAAATTCCATCAAAAAAATCCCCTCCAGCCCGGAGCTGCCAAAGAAGAGGTTAAAACCAAACTTCCCCCGCAAGTGGATGGGCGGCTATTCAACCATCTTATATCTACCTTGATCGATGAAAAAAAGATTATCGGCGAAAAAGAGACGCTCCGCCTTGCGGCCCACACGGTCTCCCTCAAAGAAGAAGAAAAGGATCTGCGTAAAAATATTATTCTCCTTTACTCCAGGGGCCAACTCCAGCCCCCTTTGGTAAAAGAGGTGGCCACCGAGCTTCGGGCTTCGGAGAACGAGTTAAAGCCGGTCCTCCAGCTTTTAACCAAGGAAGGCGTCCTGGTGAAAGTTAAAGAAGACCTTTATTTTCATCAGCAGGCCTTAGCCGGGATGGAAGAAAAGTTGATCAGTTATCTCAAGCAGAACAAGGAAATGAGCCCCACCCAGTTTAAGGAAATCTCCCAGGTCTCCCGCAAGTTTGCTATTCCCCTGATGGAACATTTTGACGCTAAGAAATTGACCCTGCGTATCGGCGATAAACGGGTTCTGAGGAAATAGGACGCGGGGAAGGGAAATTATATAAACCTTTCGAATCGATCCTTCTTGGCCTTGCATATCGGGCAAACTTCGGGGGGGGCCTCCCGCGCGCATAAATAGCCGCAAACCCGGCATCTCCAGACGGGCAGGGGTAGAGAGGAAATTGTCTGGGGCCTGGAATCGGGTCTTGGCCTTTTTCTTTCCTCCAGCGGCGGGCGCCTTTCGGGGATGGAGCGGACCTTTTTTTCTCCTTTCAGAGCGGACTGCGAGACATAAAGGGCGCAGTAGCAGGCATCGTAGTCTGTTAGATCAGGGTCCCGATAATCGCAGGGGCATATGATATCAAGGTCTTCCTCTTTATTGCCCGATGCCAGCCGGCAGGGGCATGCCCAGTATCCGTATCGTTTCTGGTTAATGAGCAAGCCTTTCACGAGTTCTTTGGTGAATTCCACTTCCGGGTTGAGATGGTATCCAGAAGCTTCCCCCTCCCGCTGCAATCGTTCATACAGCCGGTTTACTTCTTCCGGTCTCACGTCCCCTTCATCCTTCATTTTAAAGCCTCCATAATCTTTTGCTCATCAAAGCCCACAATGCATTGATCATTAATGGAGAGGGTGGGAAATGAACAGCGCGGGTTCATTTTTTTCACTTCGTCGGTAGCCTTGGTCCGGTCATCCCCCTGCAGAAGATCAACCTCAAGGTAATTATATTCCACCCCCAACTGGTCCAGAAGCTGTTTGGTCTTGCGGCACCAGATGCAGGTGCTCAAAGCATAAAGAATGATGGGCCCCTTGTTCTGACCGGAGACATGACGCATTTCCATGTTTGCTCACCCCCCAGGAGGATTTTTGAAGAATTAAATTCTATATCTCGGGCAAATAGGACGGCAAAAAAAGATTTTCCTCGTATGCAAAAAAGAGTATCTTCAAAAAAGAAGGGAGTCAACGAAAAAGTTATCGAGTTCTTTGGCCGGTTGAGGGAAAGAGGGCCGGGCGTATTCATCATAAAAAGGGGTGAAGAGATGGGGAAAAAGGTGCTCATCGACTGCGACGCAGGAGTAGACGATGCCCTGGCATTAATCCTTGCTTTCCATTCGCCCGAATTGGAGGTGAAGGCCGTAACGGGGGTAAATGGGAATGTTCCGTTGGGCCAGGTCTTTGAAAATATCCAAAGGGTTCTCTCCCTCATAAAACCATCCCCCCCGCCGTCCATTGCCAAAGGAGCCGACTGCCCCTTAAAGGGGAACCCTGTTAATGCCTCTTCGGTCCATGGGGAAGGTGGATTGGGGGGAGCGAAATTGGAGAAGAGAGGGGGAGAAAAATGCTGGGAGCTTTATCCCGGCCGCGCCGATAGACTCATCCCCCAGTTTGCCCGCCGGTATCCGGGTGAATTGACTCTTATTGCCCTTGGACCCCTAACCAACCTGGCGTTGGCTCTTAACAGAGATCCTCAAGGGATGAAGCTCTTGCGGCAGGTGGTCATTATGGGCGGCGCGGTTCGGACTAAGGGGAATATCACTCCCTACGCGGAATTCAACATCTTTGTCGACCCCTGGGCGGCTCAAACGGTCTTCCGATCGGGATTGCCGATCCTTTTGGTCCCGCTCGACGCCACCCGCCAGGTTCGTCTCACCCCCGAGAATATCGCCCAAAGAGTGAGTCCCATCCAGAGTCTATTTGCGCGATTTGTAATAGAGGCGACCCGATATGATTTCACCACCCGGCAATTCGGACGCCGGTTTAAGGTTTTTTATCTGCATGATCCGCTGGCGGTGGGCGCAGTTATTGACAGCCGATTGATGAGCAAGGAGAAACTATCCCTTTTGGTGGAAACCGAGGGAGGAGAGCATTATGGCCAGACCTTAGAAGTTATCAAGGGGAAAGGCCACAGATGTCCGAGGGCGAAGGAACAAGAAATAGAAACATGTTTGGGAGTCCGCGGGGAGAAATTTATGAAGCTTTTTTTATCGCGATTGGAGGGTTAGAGGCAGGGGAGGGTGATTGCGGCCCTTTCCAGCGGCGCCACTCATGAAAAGATCGTTTAGAGTATCCTTCCATGAACTTGGCTGACGCCTATCATGGGTTATTTTTCTTCCTCCGGCAGCAAAGCCAAAAGTTGCTTCAGAATCCTCGCCGTGGCGCCCCAGATGGTGTGGTTTTGGTACTGATAAAAATAGACCGGAAAAGTCTGGCCGTCTTTCTCGTGCGTTTCCTCCCGAAACTGGCGCCCGTCCCGCAAGGCAGACAGGGGCACCTCGATTACCTCCTTTATTTCATGATGGTTTACCTTGAAGGGGTAGGGGTAAGGGATGAGGGCGAGGAAAGGAGAGATGCAATAATCCGTGCTTATGGTGCAGACGTCATCCAACTCGCCGAGGAGGCGCACATCTTTCTCCTGAATTCCCATTTCTTCTTCGGCCTCGCGCAAAGCGGTGGCCAGAAGGTTTCTGTCCTTTTTATCCTGCCGCCCTCCCGGAAAAGAGATCTGCCCTTTGTGGTGCTCCACCGTATCGGTCCGACGGGTGAAGAGGAGGTAAGATTTCCCGTCTCTTTTAAAGAGAGGGATTAACACAGCCGCCTTCTTTAATGTCCCATCATGGATGCGGACTTTTTCCTGGCGAGCGAGGCGCTCTTTTATTTTTTTTTCCATTTTAGGGATTTTCCATTGGGTTCACTCAATCTCCGGAGGAATATAAATAATCCCTTGAGAGAGCATGGCTTGAATCTCCGGTTGGCTATATCCGAGTTCCTGTATTATTTCGATGGTATGTTCTCCTTTAAGGGGGGGAGGCAGTTCCAGCTTTAAATATTCCCCGTCAATTTCAACGGGGTTTCCCATCATGCATATTTCTTTACCCTTGAGCTTAAGCTTCCATAGGGAAATCGATTCCGTAAGGGCTGAGTCATCCAAAACATCAGCAAAGTTATTGATTGGGGAGCAAAGAATATCGGCTTCCCGGAAAGTACGAATCCATTCCACCCGGTCTTTTCCGAGGAAAATGGGTATCAGAATCTCATTCAGGGCTGCTCGGTTCTTTAACCGGAGGGAGTTCATGCTAAACTTCCCGTCTTTGCTTATTTGAGCCATTCCAATGGCCTGGCAAAATCTTTCCCAATAGGATTCGCCAAGAATGGCAATCGTCATATATTTATCGTCTCTCGTCCGGTAAGCACCAGCCGGCGAAAGCATGGGGTTCTGGTTGCCATAGCGCTTGGGGAGTTCTCCCGTCATTAGGTATGAGGTAAAAGGCATGGCCTGTAAAGACATGGCGGCGTTCAGTAAACTGACGTCGATTCTTGTCCCCAATTTCCCCTGCTGCCGGGCATATAAAGCCAATAAAATACCCGATACAGCCATGTTGGCAGAAAAGAGGTCCACCAGGGGGAAACTGACCCGCAACGGGAGACCTTCCATCTCTCCGATTGAATCCATGATCCCACTAACTGCCTGCATGCCCGTATCACTTGCGGGAAGGCTGGAGTACGGCCCCCTCTGTCCAAAGGCCGATATGGTACAGTAGATAATCTCGGGCTTTATTTTTTGGCAGGCTTCATAACCAACCCCCAACCGCTCCATCACCCCTTGGCGATAGTTAGAAAGGACTATATCCGCGCGCCCGACCAGACGCCGGATAACCGGTTCGGCGCCCTCTTTCTGCAGGTCCAGGCATAAATCCCGCTTGTTTCTATTATTGGCAACAAAGTAAGGCCTCAGGGGGTCCTCGGAGCCCCGACCCCAGTCTCCTTCCGGCCGCTCAATTTTAATAACGGATGATCCCATATCTCCCAGGAGACTTGCTGCGCAGGGCCCCGCGACCCCCTCGGTCATGTCCAAAACAGATATTCCCCCCAGCAGCTTATTCATCACGCCCCTCCCCGTTGACCGGTATTTCCCCTTGCTTTTCCCCTTTCCTCCGGAAACATCCTTTCCTAATAACTATCCCGGCAAGCTTCTGCCTTTTGCCATGCTTTTTCGAGGGCATACCGACTCCATAACCTGACCATCTCTCTCCGATAAGGTGCGGCAGCACGGACGGAAACGCCGGGATTGGGCTGAGCTTCGTCAGCGGCTATTGCCGCTGCCTTGGAGAAAAGAGATTCCTCCAGGCGCTTTCCTAACAGAATCGTTTCCGCATCTTTTATCCTAAGCGGGGTGGGGCCGCAAGCCCCTAAAATTAACCGGGCGTTTTCGCAAAGACCGTCGCGCGGGTTCAGAGTGATGAGCGCGGCCACGCCCACAATGGCCAATTCAAAAGTTCCGCGGGGTGTATATTTGAGGTAACAACCTCCCGTAGAAGGCGGCGGTGCGGGGATTTTAAATCTCAAGAGCATTTCATCCCCCTTCCGTATCGTCCGGCCTGGGCCGGTGTGAAATTTCTCCAGGGGGACGTTTCTTTCGCCGGCAGGGCCCATAAGGATCGCTTCCGCACCCAAGGCAATCAGGGCTGGAACGGTATCTGCGGAGGGAACTCCATTACAGGTATTCCCTCCTAAAGTAGCAACATTCCGGATCTGGGGGCAAGAGACCTGGGCTGCTCCTTGGCAAAGAATATCGAAGCTGGCGTGCAAGATCTTCGATTTTTCTATCTCCCGCATTGTGGTCAGGGTCCCGATATGGATTTCCCCTTCGCCATGCTGAAAGATTCCCTTGAGGGCCTGAATCCGGCCAATGTGTATCACAAAATCCGGCCGAACGATCCCCTGCCGCATTTGCACGACGAGGTCTGTTCCCCCCGCAAGGATTTTGGCTCTCTCGCGGTAGCGCGCCAGCAGGGCAATGGCCTCGGCAATAGAATCTGGCTCCCCATATTCAAACTTCATCTGTCCCTTCTACCTCTTCTTCATCCTATCCCTGGCCGCTTCGACGGCTTCCACGATCTTGACATACCCTGTGCACCGACAGATATTGCCGTGCAGATTTTCGCGAATGTCTTCTTCGGTGGCTTCTGGTTTTTCATCCAGAAGGGCTTTGGCGGCCATAATCATGCCTGGAGTGCAGTAGCCGCACTGCACGGCAAAATGATCGATAAAAGTTTGTTGAAGAGGGTGTAGGTTTTCCGGACTCCCCAAGCCCTCGATCGTTAAAATTTGTTTCCCCCTGGCCTGAGGGGCTAACATCAGGCAGCTCTTTATCGCTTGGCCATCCACGATCACCGTACAGGCCCCACAGTTTCCATCGTCGCAGCCCATCTTGGCCCCGGTGAGCCCGAGATCTTCCCGCAGGACTTCCAGCAGGGTTTTCCAGGGTTCCACGGAGACTTCATGAATTTTCCCGTTCACCTTCAGTTCGATCTTCTGTTTCATATTCATTCCACCCGTCACCGTCTTTGGGTTTGGCCAGGGGCGGAGGCCGCGACCTTGGCCTTTTGGAGGCGTTTCAGGACCCGCTCGGGATTCATGGGAAGGTCCCGAAGGCGGACGCCGACGGCATTGTACACCGCATTGGCGATTGCCGGGGCAACGGTGACCATGGTCGCTTCCCCGATGCCCTTCGACCCCCAGGGGCCATCGGGAAGGGGGTCAGGGGCAAAAAAGGATTTGAATTGGGCGCGGGGCGGCATTTCCCGAAAGGTGGGAATTCGATAATTTCCGAAGCTGCTGTTGATCATGAGGCCATCCCTGAAAATGTATTCTTCCAATACGGAGGCTCCGATGGCCATGCCGAATCCTCCCTCCATCTGCCCCTCGCACATCTTCGGATTGATGGGAAACCCCATATCCGCAGCGAGGACCCCTCGAAGAATCTTGATTTCCCCCGTTTCGGTGTTGACGGCGATCTCGACGCCACAGGCGTTATACTGATACCAGTTCCACATCCTTGGGGTCAAGCCGGTCGCGGGATCCCAGGGAACCGCCGGAGAAGGGGCGAAGACGCCCTTCCCCCGCACCGGCGTTCCCTTTTTCAACGCGGGTCCTCCCTGGGGGGTGAACATGGAAAAGGGTTCGAATAATTGGTTTAGATCCATCCCCGGTGATCCCTGCACCAGGATCTTCCCATCCTCCAGCGTAAGGTTATCCACAGAGGCCTCCATCTTTTGAGAGGCGGTCTGGAGAATCTGTCGGATGGCATCCTGGCACGCCAAGCGCAAGGCATTGCCCGTGTTATAAGTCGTAAAACTGGAGGCCGAAAAAGTATCGTAAGGGGTAACCGCGGTATCGCCGCGCTTGACCCTCACCCGGCAGATGGGAACCCGGAACTCTTCGGCCGCGATCTGGGCCATTACCGTTTCGGATCCCATTCCCTGCTCGTCGGCGCTGAAAAGTACCTCAATGGTCCCATCCTCATAGACCAGGACTTCCGCTTCGGAGCGCCCCCGGGGGGTGTTTTGCTTGCCGCCCATGGCCACTCCTTTTCCTCTTCTCCATGGCCCTGGTTCTTGCGTTGAGGGTTCGTGAAGCTGGATCTCTTGGGAGACCTTTTCGAGGCACTGCATGACCCCGATGCTTTTGATTTCCTCCCCGTAAGCATTCTTCTCGCCCTTGCGGAGAACATTCTTGCGCCGCAGGTCCACAGGGTCCATTCCAAGGGTTTCGGCCAGCATGTCCAACTGGCATTCAATGGCCCAAACGACCTGTGGGGTTCCCAGGCCGCGGTAGGCGCCGGCCCAGGGGGTGTTCGTGTTCACGCCGTAGGAATCCAAAAAGAAGTTGGGAATGCGGTATACGCAAACGGCTCCCGAGGCGGCCATCCGGCCGTCCTGAACCGCGGCATAGGAAGCGCCGTTGTCCACGATGACCTTCATTTGCTGGGCAACAATGGTTCCGTCTCTCCTGACCCCGGTCTTGATGTAGGTTACCACGGGAAGGCGGGTGGAGGCAGCGAGATACATTTCTTCCCGGGAAAAGGTCAACTGAACCGTTCCCCGTGTCTTCAAAGCCAGAAGGATGGCCAGCGGCTCGACGTAATGGCGCAAACGGTTGCCAAAACTTCCTCCCTGGTAGGGGTTGATCACTCGAACCTTGGCCAGGGGGAGGTTGAACAGATCGCTGATGATTCCCTTGATGACGTGGACTCCCTGCCCGTTGGTCCAAAGAGTCACCCCGCCATCGGGCTCGAATCGACCAATGCAAGACGCCGGCTCCAGTTGGGAATGGCTGATCCGGGAAGTTGAAAACCGGTTTTCCAAAACGATATCGGCTTCAGCAAATCCCCTGACGATGTCCCCGGCCCGGAGCTTGAAGTGGCCCGTGATGTTGGGGGCTTCGGGAGTAAACAGGGGGCTTCCGGGGTATTGCCCCAGTTGCCGGTCCACAACGGCCGGTGGATTGGCCTGCATGGCATCTTCGACGTCAAGGACCGCCGGAAGATTCTCATATTCCACCCGGATCAATTCAATCGCTTCCTCGGCAATCTCCGGGGATTCGGCCGCCACGGCCGCCACTCCCTCGCCGGCCCAAATCGTTTCTTCCAGGGCCAGGATGCGGGGAGCGCGGGAGTGGACCTTTTCCGGACAGTCCTTTCCGGTGACCAAAGCCCGGACCCCGTCCATTTTTTCGGCACGGGAAGTATCGATTTTCACGATCCGGGCATGGGCATGGGGACTGCGCAACACCTTGATATGGAGGAGACCTGGAAAGTTGCGCTGCAAATCGGCCGTAAACTGGGCTCTTCCCAAGACTTTATCGAGGGCATCCACCCGGGGAAT
>CAZIDC010000079.1:0-1276 GCA_964537885.1 uncultured Syntrophaceae bacterium
CCTTGAATTACTGGCTACCTTGACCACCGGCACAATGGGAAAGCCTGCCGGGGTTCCGCGGCCCGTGGAAAAAAACATGATCTGGGAACCGCTGGCCGCCAGCCCGGCCATGGAATCTCCATCGTATCCCGGCCCATCCTGCAGGATCAGTCCATTTTCCGTTGGCCATTCCCCATAGTCAACTACCTGGTTGATGGTCGTTGAGCCACCCTTAAAGATGCAGCCCATGGATTTTTCGGCGATGGTGCTCATACCGCCGTCCATATTTCCGGGTGAAATGACCCAACTGGCCAGGTTGCCCATAATATCCTTTGTCCTCTGCTCGGCCTGATCGATCATCTCAACAATCCGCTTGGCCACTTCTTCATTTTTAGCCCGCCTAACCAGAACATGAGCCGTCCCGATCATCTCGGTGTTTTCTCCAAAGATGACCTTGGCCCCTTTGCCTACCAGCCAATCGGAAACAGCCCCCAGAGCCACATTGGCCGTCACTCCCGACATGGCATCGGAACCGCCGCATTCCATAGAGGCCAGCAATTTGTCCCAGTCCATGGAAACCCGCGGCTGGCCGCTGATTTCGGCCAACAGACGCCGAGCCGCAGCCGCTCCTTTTTTGGCGGTCTGCAAAGAACCGCACTCCTGGACATTAAAAATTTCTACGGGCTTGGCTGCTTCGATAAAAGGCCCCAGCGCTTTGGTATTGGATCGCTCACAGCCGAGGCCGATCAGGACCACCGCACCCACGTTGGGGTGATGGACCATACCGGCAAGGATGCGGAAGAGAATCTGCGTATCCCGAATGGACCCGCGGCCACAACCAAAGGAATGGGGTATACAGACAGCTTCGGGAACCTCCCGGGAGATGCGATTGACAACTCCGTTGACGCAGGAAACCGTAGGCATAACCAGGACGTGGTTGCGAATCCCGAACCTCCCATTTTTCCTCTCATAGCCGGTAGTTTCTCTCATTTCCTCCACCTTTTGCTTTCCAGGTTATGCGTATGGACCCATTCCCCTTTTTTAATATCCCGGGTGCAGACGGCCACGGTTTCTCCGTATTTGACGATTTCTTCACCCGCGGGAATGTTCCGGAGAGCGATCTTGTGGCTGGCGGGAATGTCCTGCAACACCGGAAACCCTTCGATCCCTTGGGCTTTGACCTCCTCTCCGGCCGCGAGGTTGCGCAGGGCCACAGCTACATTATCCCGGGGGTGGATCAAGAAGGTGTTTTCTTTCATCGTGCCTCCTTAAAAAAAATACGCATAGCGCAAAGCGC
>CAZIDC010000079.1:1376-9397 GCA_964537885.1 uncultured Syntrophaceae bacterium
AGCGCGGAAAACCTAAAACTCGATGAATGCGTAAAAAGTCGCCGTTCCCTTTTTCCCTACACCCAACCCCCGGCTTCCCTTCTTTTATCCCACCAGAATTACCATCACCCTCCTCGGCCCGTGCATGCCCTTGAAAAGAACTCCCTGAATATCGCCGGTCATGCTGGGGCCGGTTATGAAGACGAATTGGCTTGGAAGGTTTTCTTGTTTGGCGAATACTTTTTCAATCACCTGTTCGTACACCGGGAACAACCTGCCCGCGGGCACGATGGCGATATGCAGAATAGGAGCTAAGGACACCAGCCGCGCCTGATCTTTGTTATGGATAAGCCCCAGGGTTCCGGATTCGGCGACCGCGAAATCCGCACCGGTGACTCCGGCCCCAGCTTCGTCGAAGACAGCGTCCCGGTAGGATTCGCGGTCCGAAAAATCCCTGGGAGTCATAACCTGGATATTATTTTTTTTACCCCAGGCCATTAGATCCAGAGGAGCGATCACGTCATCGGTTGAGGCCATCACCTTTTTCAACCCTTCGGCCTTGGCGATTTCAGTTAGTTTTTCCAGGGCTTCCTGGCTATTTTTTACCCGATGAACAACCCCGGTTTCTTCCACGAGACGTTCCGTAAACCTCTGGATCAGCTCTTCACGGTCCATGGAGAGCTCACCCAAAGGCGGCATATCCGGTCGTGGGAGTATGGTTTCTTTCGGGGCCGCCTTCAGACTTTCAAGAATTTGATCTCGCGCGCTCATAACAGATTCCCCTCCCTAAAAAGTGCAAGGCGCACAGGGCATCGCAAAAGGCCCAATACCCTATCACTCATTGCCTTGCCCATTGCCCATCGCCTATCGCCTATAGCCTATCATTTTCTTTTCCCCTCACGCCTTACGGTCTTTTTATTTCTTGCCACCGATCATGAAACGTCTTTTCGGCCATCGCCGGCAAATCCCTGGTTCGGAACCAGCCGGTGAAAGGCCCCTTCGCTTTGCTGACCACCCCCTCGTGGACCTCTTTATTGATGAAGGAGCGGGCCATCCGGACTCCCAGATTCCACAGCCAGGGCCGGTTTACAGCCCGGGTCCAGAATTTGAAGAATTGTTCTTCCGACCAGGGGCGCTTTTGCCCCTTCCAATATGGGTCTCCGGCAACATCTTTCGCCCGGTAATAGAGGAACAGGCTCGGATGGTCGATGCCCACAGGGCATACGCTTTTACAGGCCCCGCAGAGGGTGGTAGCCCGGTATAGATCCTGGGTTCTGTCCAAGCCTAAGAGCAGTGGATTCAGGACCTGCCCCATGGGCCCGGAGTACGCCCAGCCGTAAGCGTATCCGCCGATCTGTCCATAGACGGGACAGATGTTCAAACAGGCGGCGCAGCGGATGCAGCGCAAGGCCTCCCGGCCTTTAAGATCCTGATAGATCTTGGTCCGGCCGTTATCGACGATGACGATAAAAAGCTCCTCGGGTCCGTCAATTTCATCGCTCCTCTTGGGGCCGCTGTCCATCGAGACATAGGCGGTGAGTTTTTGCCCGGTGCAGTTGCGGCATAAAAGCCGGACTAAATGCAGGGCGTCTTTCATGGTCGGGACGACCTTTTCCAGGCTCATGACCGATACCTGAATTTTGGGGGAGGATTTGTTGAAACGGATGTTTCCTTCATTTTCCACGTTGAGAATCGTCCCGGTTTCGGCCACGGCCATGTTGACCCCGGTAATCCCCATCATCACGTGATGGAATTTATCCCTGAGAAAAAGCCGCGCGGCATAACCCAGCTCGACAGGGTCCAGCGTCGGTTCCTTCAGGTTGGCTTTTTTCATGAACAGGTCGCGCACCTCCTCCACCGGGACATTGATGGCCGGCCCCACAATATGGAAGGGAGGGCGGTGCAGCTGCTGGGCGATAAATTCGCCGAGATCGGTTTCCCAGGGTTCGATCCCGTGTTTGGCCAGAAGCTCGTTGAGACCCGTCTCTTCGGTGACCATGGATTTCCCCTTGGTTACATATTTAATTCCCCGTTCTTTGGCCAGCTTGAGGATGAACTCGTTCGCTTCCTGGGCATCGCGGGCCCAGAATACCCTGGCCCCGTTGGCTGTGGCTTTTTTTTCGAACTCCTCTAAAAGTTCGGGAAGCCGGGCCATTGCTTCCTGCCGGATGGCCGCTCCATAGGCCTGAGCGGCAGGAATGTCGGGGAAGGTACTCAGGCCGATATCCCTCTTCATGTTAAGAACGGGGGGCATTAGCTTGAGAAAGGCGCGGGAATGGGCGTTGGCCAGTTCTCTTTTGGCTGCTTCGGTGAATTTTTCGGTTTGAATTTCCATTATCGTCCCTCCCTCCCGTTGTTGGCTAAAAAGCTGGCTAAGTGCATCGCCTTTTTCCCGGGGTGATTGCGGCTGAGGTATCCCCCGATGTTGAGGAGGCAGCCGGGTTCACAGAGAAGTAAAAGGTCGGCCCCGCTAACTAAATAATTTTCCACCTTTTCCTTGACCATGGATTCGGAGATGTCCGGGTAGTTGTTGGCAAACTCGCCCCCGAACCCGCAGCAGGAATCGGCCGCGTTCAGGGGAACGAGCTGGGTTCCTTTTACGGCGGAGATTAACTTCTTGGGTTGGGCGGAAACCCCGAGGCCCCGGAGAATATGGCAGGATTCATGGTAGGCAACCTTCCCCTCGAAGGCCGCGCCCACGTCCTCCACCTTCAGGACATCCACTAAGTACTGCGAAAGTTCAAAAATCCGGGTGGCCAGGGTTTCAGCTCGCCTGCGCCATTCCGGCTCGCCGGCAAGAAGTTCCGGGTAATGATCTTTAACCATGACCACGCACGAGCCGGAAGGACTGACGATCACTTCATCTTTTTCGAAGATGCCGATAAAATGCTTAGCCGCTTTTTTAGCCTCTTTTACATACCCGGCGTTGATGGCCGGCTGGCCGCAGCAGGTCTGTTCTTCGTGATAGATCGGATTCACTCCCGCCCGGCGCAGCAGGGAAACGGTGGCCTCGCCAATGTGGGGTAAAAAAAGATCGACCGTGCAGGGGATGAATAAAGAAACATCTTTCATCGTGTTCCTCCTTTCCAAAGAGGGGGGCTGAGGCCCGAAGGTCAATCATGGGTTCGGCAATCCCAACTTAGCAGAAAAAAAAGAAAATGGTCAAGGTCAAAAAAGTTTTGGTGGGAGGACATAAGAAAATGTGATATTAAAAAGGGAAGGCGGGCAAGGCTGATTTAGGGGTTGATTTTGGGCCTTTTCATGATAGAATCATCGAAGCAAATGGATTCTGATTGCAGTTTACCGCCATTTTTTTATCAAAGGAGGAATCTAATGCGCAGAAATTTTCTTGTTCTATTGGCCGTGGTTTTGGTTTGGTCTATCGGGGGTCTGTCATCGGCCGCCGAAAAATACCCTAACAAGCCCATTACCCTCGTCGTTCCGTGGGGAGCGGGCGGCATGACGGATGTCAGCGCGCGATTGTTAGCGGAAAAATTTAAAGTTGAACTGGGGCAGCCTGTTTTGGTGGCGAACAAACCGGGAGCCAATGGAACGATTGGCCTGAAATACGCCTTGAGCCAAAAGGCTGACGGTTATACGGTGGTTGTAGGACCCATGACCGATGCCCTGGCAACACCTTATTTCCTCGGGGGAGAACCGTTCGACTTCAAGGATTTTTCTTTCGTCGCCGGCTATATGCCCCAGGAAAGGCTCCTGTTTACTACTCCAGACAAACCTTATAAAAATTTCCAGGAATTTATCGCCTATGCCAAGAAGCACCCCGGGGAAATATCCGCCGGCAGCGGGGGATCCCAATGGGCCCTGGACGTCGTCAAGTCTATTGCGGTTAAAGATGGCTTGAAAATGAAATACGTAATGTTCAAGAGCGGGGGAGAGGCTTCCACCTCCATCCTCGGCAAACACGTGGATCTTTGCGAAACGGGAACCGGGACGCCTGCCTTTCAGGCCGCCCGAGATGGGAAGTTGATTCTTCTGATCAATCTGGGGGCCGGGACCGTCCCGTATTTCCCGCAAGTCCAGAACATGGAACAACTCGGGTATCCCTTTTCTTCCGTGGTTTATTACGGGTTTACGGTGCGCGGGGACACGCCGGAAAAGGTCCGGAAAAAGCTCGAAGAAACGCTGCGCAAGGTCATGAACGACTCCGAAGTAAAAGATAAAATGACCAAAATGGGGTTGACCCCCCAATTTATCGATGGCCAAGAATACGGGAAGGTGGTAACCAAAGCCGTGAAGTCCGTTCCGGAGTTGATCAAATACACTAAAACAGCTATGTAGGCCCGACACCTTAAATGCGGAATGCGCCCTGAACCAGATGAGTTCAGGGCCGCCCTCCACCCAATTTAATAAACTCCCCGCTTAGGGACCGGCAGAAAGCTCCTTCCTTCAATGAGGTATCCCACCCGATACCCAATCGGAGAGTGGCGAGTTTTATCGCGTCATCATATTCCACGTTGGCAATGTTCACCCCCGGGCCGAAGGTCTCAAGGAGCCATTCCCACATCTTGTAGCCTTGGTAATGATGGACCTCCTGAACCGCAACCAGGGGAATTTCAAAGATGAGCTTGGACAGATCGACGGAGTCCGCCAGCTGCTTGATCAAATCCGCGTTGAGTTTCTCGCCGAAGATTTCTTTCGCCTCCACGAAAATTTTCCAGGCTCCGGCGTCCAAAGTATTTTGGATGTCGGCGATTAACTCTTGCGTTCCCGTGGCCGAGACTTTCTTCCCCACTTCCCCAATGACCCGCAGGCCGGAATCAATAGCCTGCCGGATGACCCTGCTTTTCTCCTCCAAGGTGAGGGTGATGGCGTTGTCGGAAACCTCGACGGTTTCATAACCGATCTCCAAGGCCGCCGCGCAATATTCCTTGACCCTTTTCTGCAAGACGGCGATTTCCAAGAATTGACCGCCGGGAAAAGGCTCAATTTGGTTTTCCTTATAAAGCCGGATCTTTTGCGCCAGAATATCCCGGGGAAGGATCCGGGATATGGCCACCACAATCTTGGCTAAATCAACAAAATAGCCGCTCGTCCGGATAAAATCCTCTTGCCGAACCAGACCGACTCCCCAATCGGCCACCATTGTAATCCCCTCTTCCCTGGGCTTCGGGGGCCACTGCGGAATCACGATGTCTTGAAATGCCGTTTCATATTTCTGTCCCTTCTTCATCTCCTTCTCTTCTCCCTTCTTTTGTTTTCTCCAAGGAGGCTCTTGCAAAAGTCCGTCATTTACCCTTCGACAGGCTCAGGGTGAACGGGATTAGGTTGAAATTATTTAGTTTTTCCGTTCGTGGTGAGCCCTTCGACTAACCGTTCGCCCTGAGGTTCTCGAAGGGTGAACGGTTCGCTCAGGACAAGCTTGTCGAACCACAAAAAAATACTTTTGCAAGAGGCTTAACCATCCTTGGTTTTTTCATTAAGCTCCGGACGCTTTGGATGGCGGGATTTGCGGATGAACTTCAATACCAGGGGAATGACAAAAGTGAGAGCAACACAAATATACAGGGTTAAACAGATGGGCCGGAAAATAACCCCCTCCAGGCTGCCCCCGGTAATATTCATGGATTGACGCAGAGAGGTTTCGATCATCGGACCGATTACCATGGCCAGGACCAACGGGGCTGGTTGAAAACCGACTTCCCGCAGGAAATATCCAATACAGCCAAAAACCGCTAATACCAAGAGGTCCAAGGGACTCGCGTTGACCGTGTATACCCCGATCAAGCAGATGAGAACGATGACCGGCAAGAGGATATTCTTCGGCACTTTCAGGATGCTGACGAAGAGATTGACTAAGGGAAGATTCAGGATTACCAGCATAAAATTGCCTATATACATGCTGGCGATCACCGCCCAGAAAAGATCGGGCTTGTCTTTAATCAAATTGGGCCCGGGGGTTAGACCGTGAAGCATCAGAGCCCCCAAGACCATGGCCATCGCCGGCGTGAAGGGAATTCCCAGGGCAAAAAGAGGAACATAGGCTCCCCCCACAGCGGCGTTGTTCGCCGCTTCCGGACCCGCAACCCCCTCGATTGCCCCGTTGCCAAATTCCTCGGGGTGTTTGGAAATCTTTTTTTCGGCGATGTAAGAGACAAAAGTGGCAATGACCGGGGAAGGCCCGGGAATGAGTCCGATGCCAAACCCTAAAAAGGATCCCCGCAACATGGGGGGGATGGACCGTTTCCACTCCCGTCCCGTAGGCAATAACTCCCTCAATTTGACCTTCCGAACCGGCCGGGAGAATTCCTTCTGCTCGGCGGTAATAAGAACCTCGGCAATCCCAAACAAACCCATGGCCACGGGGAGAAATTCGATTCCCTGCCCCAAGTCTTGAAGGCCGCACGTAAACCGCTCGGTCCCGGTTAAAAAATCCACGCCGATTGTGGATAGCGCCATTCCCACTAAGATCATGATAAAGGCCTTGAGGATGGACCCTCCGCTCAAGCGCATCAGGAGAATCAACCCGCATACGCCGATGGCGAAAAATTCGGGAGGGCCAAACCTAAGAGCAATATCTGAAAGGAAGAGGGCGGCCACCATCAGACCCAAAATGCTTATGGTCCCGGCAATGAAGGATCCCACGGCCGAAATCGCCAGAGCTGCCCCGGCCCGTCCTTTTTGGGCCATTTTGTACCCATCGATGCAGGTAACTACCGAGGCCGCTTCTCCTGGAATGTTGAGAAGGATGGAGGTTGTTGAACCGCCGTACATCGCCCCGTAATAGATGCCGGCAAACATGATCATCGCCCCGGTGGCATCCATGGTGAGGGTGAAGGAAAGGAGAATCGCCATGGCGCCCAGAGGACCCAACCCGGGAAGAACCCCGGTGATCGTTCCCAGAATGGCCCCGATCAGGGCATAATAAAAATAAAGGGGCTTTAGAGCGATGGCAAAACCGTTTAGCAGACTCTGGATAATTTCCACCATGGCGAGTTCAGCCTCCGATGCGGAAAAGGAAATTCTCCAAGAAGCCGCTGGGCAGGACAACTCCCAGGAGGCGGGAAAAAATAAGAAAAGAGGCCACCGCCATTCCCACGGCGAAAAAAAAGGAGAAGAAGGGCCTCTGGGGTTTCAGGAGAACCAACATGACAAAAGCCACCGTTAGGGTGGAGACTAAGAATTTCAATGTTTCCAAGATAAGAGGATAAACAATCGTGCAGGCTAATATGCCAATGATAGCCCGGTAATTTTTTTCTTCGCCCGCGGCGGTATCACTTATCTTTCCTGCAGGAAATTTGCCCCCGAAAACGCGAATCAAATAAAAAGCTGTGCAAAGAAGCAACAAGCTGCCTATGACTACTGGAATAAATCCGGGGCCTGGATAACGGATGTTGCCCCATGGCAATGTAAGACTGCCGAAAAAATAAAATAGTGAAAACCCCAATAGAGCTACGGCTGTAATCTTCTCCTTCCGTTGACTTTTTCCTTCCCTTTTCAAATCCCGATCCTCTGCAAGTTTTATGGCCTACTTGGGCATAATGACCCATTCTACTATAGCTGAATCACCCCTATCTACATCCCACGACCCAAACCGTCTCTAAAGTAAATCCATCCACGAATTTATTACAATTTTGGGAATGCGGTCATCTTGCGGTATGTTGAAAATAAGTTTCATGATCTGCAAGTGAGTCGGAAATAATCTTAAGCCAAGAGTTTCAATAAAACAATAAAAAAGGACCTCTGGGAAGACGGCCGGATCGTGCAACGAAATGAATTACAGAATAAAAAGTTCGCAATGAAAATAATACCTGTTTTTAAAGTATAATCCCGCAACGGTTTGACTGTCTTGTCAGACATATTGATGGTCGAATGCGGAGTTTTGTCGTTCGGAGGAATCATGTAAGCCGATCCGGGCCTTTTCCGGTACCGTAAGGATTTTCCTCAAGCTCATTTTTCGCTTGTGCTGACGAAAGAAAGAATAGGATAATAATTATGCTGATTACTCCGGTTTTTCGTATCACCGACAGCCTCGCCATCAGAGTCACCTTCTGCCAATAGGATTGAGCGGTATCGCCAAAAAC
>CAZIDC010000080.1:0-6240 GCA_964537885.1 uncultured Syntrophaceae bacterium
GAAGCTCTTGCAAGAGGAAGGAGTCCCGTTTTTCAAGATCCCGATCGTGAAACGCGTAGACAATTAAACCCCTAACCACCAGAGGCGGGTTGGCCTTCTCTAATTCTCCCTCGCCCAAATCCCGCCAAGATTTGAAACAAGAACTTAAAAAGGAGGGGCCATGAAAGCGATGGTTTTAAGAGAATTTAACGAACCTTTCTTGCTCTCTGAAGTTCCCCTGCCTTCCATTGGCCATGAGGAACTATTGATTAAAGTGCAAGGATGCGGCGTTTGTTATACGGACGTTAAAATCGCAGCCGGCTTAACACCGGATATTTCCCTTCCCCGAATCCTGGGTCATGAGGTGGCCGGAGAAGTCGTCGCCCTGGGAAAGGAAGTGAAAAACTTTCGCGAGGGCGACCGGGTGTGTCTATACTTTTACATCCACTGCGGCCAATGCGAACCTTGCCTTAATAAAAGGGAAAATTTATGTTTGAACCTCCGCGGCCGGATTGGGTTTCAGTGGGATGGGGGATATGCCGAGTATGTGAAAGCTCCGGCCACCCATGCCTTTAAAGTCCCCTCCCATGTTCCTTTTGAGGAAGCGGCGATTCTGGCGGATGCGGTGGCCACGCCGCTCCACGCCCTGCGGGAGCAAGCCCAGTTAAAGGCCGGGGAAACCCTGGCCATAATCGGGGCGGGGGGTCTGGGATTACAGGCGGTACAGATCGGCAAGCTTTTAGGCGCCAAAGTTCTTTCCGTGGACCTGGAGGAGAAAAGGTTGGCAATAGCCAAGACTATGGGAGCGGAAGAAACCTTCAATGCGGCCAAAGAAAAATGGGAGGAATCTGTTTTAGGCTATACTCGAGGGAAAGGGGTCGACACGGTACTTGATTTGGTGGGTAAGAATGAAACGATCCACTCTTCCTTGACCCTTTTAAAAAAGGGGGGGAAACTGGTTCTGGTCGGGTATAGTTTCGACAAACCCTTTTCTATCTTTCCCGCCGTCATCATGCGCGGCGAATTTAGGATTATCGGCTCGAGAGCTTGCCGGCTCAAAGAAATGGAAGAGGTGATCGACTTCGTAGCGGCCAAGAAAATCAAACCTCTGGTGAGCGAAACCGTTCCCCTGGTTCAGGTCAATGCGGTCCATGCCCGGCTGAAGAAAAACGAGATTTTGGGGCGGGTGGTTTTAAAACCTTGAAGGGAAAATTCCTATCCAGTTCCTTGGGGTTCTAATTTATTTGGCCATCGATCCCTTCTACCATCCTAAGGGAAGCGGTGTCTCTAAGAGACCTCAGGTTTTTCCCTTGACAAGCCGACTTCCAATGTGGGATATACGAAATCATATAATTGGTCTTACCAGCATACAGCCTTACCATTAGGCAAAACAAAAGCCTTCGCATTTCCCGGGGTTTAACGGGACCCCACCACAGGAAAAAGGAAATGCCTTTGCAGCCCATTAAGAAGTCCCGCCTCTATGAAGGCGCCGTGGATCAAATCCGCTCCCTGATCCTGGCCTATAATTTTAAACCAGGAGACCGTTTACCCTCGGAGCGAGAGCTTGCCGAACAACTTTCCATCGGCCGGCCCTCGGTAAGAGAAGCTTTGCGAATCCTCGGGGCCATGGGGCTCATCGAAATCCGGGTGGGCAACGGGACGTATGTAAGGGACGTAAGCCTCCTTCCCTATATCGAATCATTGATCACCCTCATCAGTTCCCGCCTAAAAACTCGAGAGGAAAATATTTTAAAACTCTGGGAAGTACGGAAAATATTGGAGGCGGGGAGTGTGAGTTTGGCCTGCTCCCGGATGACCCCCCAGCGTCTGGAAAAAATGGAGGAGAGTGTCCGGGAGATGGAGAAGAATATAAAAAACCGGCAGGTTTTCATCTCTACGGGGGTGCAATTCCACCGGGAGATCGCGGAAGCCACAGGCAACGAGATTTTGATCTTGATCTGGAATAACTTGTGGGACATGATCCTCCGGAGCGACTTGTATCGCCGCCGCTATAGTCCCAATTTCCGGATGATCCATTCCCCTCAGCAAGCTCTCGAAGGGCACAAGAAAATTTTTCAGGCCTTAGGCAAAGGGAATCGTCGGGAGTCGCTGAAGGCCATGGAAGAACACTTGGAGAAAGAAGAAAACGCTTTCAGGGAGGTTTTAAAAGTCAGGAAAAAAAGGACAGCTTAGGCAGGAGATCTTATAAGGGCAAAAAATTTGATGAAGGCAATCCTTTAGAAGGAGGGAAGGCAAATGTATTTTTCCGTTGATTGGGTAGAACGAATTGATTTTGCGGCCATCCGGCAGTATCGCCCGCAAAATTTGCAGCAAAAGATGCGGCAACAGGGTTTAGACGCGCTCCTGTGTTTCCGGGCAGAAAATATCAGGTACATGACGGGGATGCGCCCTCTCTGGTGGCCCATTTCCTTCATCACCCGCAACGCCGCCATCATGGGTCAAGCAGGATCTCCCATTTTATATGTGACCAGCGGAGACGCAGCGCGCTGCCGGCAAACCATGAAATGGCTGCCGGAGGAGAACATCCGGCCCTGCGCGACCATGGAGGATCCGGGGATTGTGAAAACCATGGTTTATCAGGAATTTCTTCCTACTCTTAAACAAATGGGGGTCACGGAGGGCCGTATCGGCATCGACGCGGCCACGAGCGCCATCTTCTACGAGTTGAAAAACGCCATGCCCAAGGCGCATTTTCTTGATGGAGATCAAAGCGTGAAAGATGCAGCCGCCATCAAACACGCGGAGGAGATAAAATGCATGCGCCTCTCGGTCCAGATGGCCGATGTGGCCATGGAAAAGGCCATGCAGCGGATAGAAGCCGGGGTGCGGGAATGTGAGGTTCTGGCCACGGCCATGTATACCCTTTACTCCTTCGGGATGGAAGTGCCCCAGTGCAGCCTCATTGTCGCCTCGGGTGAAAACACGGCGCCCCTCCACCGCTTCGCCTCGGACAAAATCATCTTCCGGGGCGACCTGGTTTTTCTCGACCTGGGGGGTTGTTTCAACGGTTATTTCTCCGACTTCACCAGGACGGTTTGCCTGGGCCAGCCCAGTGAGCAGCAAAAGAGAATTTACACGGCCGTTTACGAGACCATGATGGACATCGTGGAAACCATGAAGCCCGGAGTCACCAACGAGCGGGTGAACCAATCGGCCCGGGGGATTATCAAAAAGCATGGTTTTGAAAAATATGGGTTCCATGGCCTGTTGGGGCACAGTATTGGAACCTCAGGCCTCACCTATCCCATCATTGGCGAGCTGGCCGCCACCGGGGAGAAGGTTTTTGAACTGCAGCCGGGAATGATTTTCTCCTTGGAGCCCACCATTACAGTTCCTGGGGTTCCCGGGGGGGGTGGGGTTCGATTGGAAAATAACATTCTCATTACCGCCGCGGGGAATGAAGTACTGAACAGAACCCCCTTTTGCCAGAAGATGCTGGGCAAGGGGAGCTGTGATGGGCCATGCTGTGTACGATAGCCAGGCCAGAAGACATCCCCCCCCTTCCCCAAGGAGTTGGAAGCCCCCGACTTCCCGGCGGGGTTTTAAAACCATCGCCGGCGAAAACCTTTACCACCTGGCCGAATTTATCGGCGCCTTTTGGGAAGGCGCTTTGACTAAACGTAAAGGAGGAGAGGAACCATGAAAATCGGAAGAATCAAGAGCTTGGGGAAAATCGTGTTTCTGACTGTCCTGGTTGTCTTTCTGTTTAGTTCCTTGCCAGCGGCAGCGGCTCCCCCAACCGGCGTATTGAAAGAAGCGATCCACTGGGGTTTATCCGCCGACTGGCTTGACCCGGCCACCGCCACCCATTCCACTTCGGCTTTCCTGATTTTGTATCTGATCCACGATGCCTTGGTCAAAGCCATGCCGGATGCCACGTATGGTCCGAGCCTGGCAGAATCTTGGACCATCAGCCCGGATGCCAAGATGTATGAGTTTAAATTGCAAAAGGGAGTAAAATTCCATGATGGGGATTTAATGACCGCTGAAGATGTGATCTTCAGTTTTAAGCGCTATAAAGCGACCGCGGCGAAAACTTTCCATGACCGCCTCGAAAAGATGGAAGCGGTGAATCCTCATTTGGTTCGCTTTTATTTCAAGCAGCCTTTTCCGGATTTTCTGGAATATCTCTTGCCCGGCGCGTCAACGCTGGGCTGGATCGTACCGAAGAAATATGTGGAAAAAGTGGGCGATGAAGGATATAAAAGGAAGCCCATCGGCTGCGGTCCCTATAAATTTGTCGAATTTGAGGCCGGCGTCAAGCTTGTGGGGGAGGCTTTTGAAGAGTACTGGAAAAAAGCGCCCAAAATCAAGAGAATGGAATTTCATATCGTCCGCGAACCGGGTACAAGGCTCACGATGGTGCGAAGAGGCGAGGCCGACATTGCCACCCTGATGCAAGGGGTCTTTTATGAAAGTTCCAAAAAGGATCCGAATCTGAGAGTTCTATCTCCACTGAGCCCGACGATATGGCTTGTTTATTTTGCTAACCAGTGGGACCCAAAGTCCCCGTGGTCTGACCCCCGCGTGAGAAAAGCCGCGAGTTTGGCCATTGATCGCCAAACCCTGGCCGATGTCCATATGCCCGGATGCACCGGCGCGGGATCGGTGGGAATAGAGGGAGATCCCTTTGTGGTAAAGTTTCCGCCAGACCCCTATGACCCCGCCAAAGCCAAGGAGCTTTTAGCCCAAGCCGGATATGCCGCCGGGTTTCATGGCGGTAAATTCTATCCTTACGGCGGTTATTGGCCGTATGGCGAGCAGATTACAACCTATTGGAAATCCGTGGGGATCACCATGGATACCATTCTTCTGGATCGGCCCGCATTTTTGGCCCAGCGCCGTGCAGTGAAAATGAAAGGGGGGACTTTTATTGATGCCTCGATTGCTCCCACCATAGGAGGTCGACTCGATTACTTGTTCGGGCCAACTTCTTACGGAAGTTATCCGGAAATTCAATCCTTGTGGAGCCAATATAACAAGGCGATCGACCAAAACAAAAGAAAAGAAATAATCGGGCAGATTCAAAAATTGATTCATGATCAAGCGATTTACCTTCCCCTGACCGTGACCAATTCGCCGGCCGCCTTCGGCCCGAGAGTAAAGGGGAACCCTTACAAGATTCAGCCGATCCTGTGGTTTACCGCTCCTTTCGAGGATATGGAGCTCGTTCCTTGATCGGCAGATTCGATCGGCCAGGATTTTCTTTCCGCCTTTCCGGGGGCACGAGGCCTCGTGCCCCCGCTGAATTTTCAATAAGGTGAGGTCATTCCGGTTCAGCGGACGGCTAAGCGGGCACCGGAAGCTTAGCGGAGCAGCCAAGTGAAGAGATACATCATCAGGCGTTTTATTTTTGGGATCATAGTCGTATGGATCGTATCGGTGATGATTTTTTTGGCCACCCGGATCGGCCCTGATCCGGCCCTCATGATCGCCTCTCCCGGGGCCGACGAAGCGGAGCTCAATGCGATCCGGGACCGCTTTGGTTTGAATGAGCCGCTTCCGGTCCAATATTTTATTTTCATCAAAAAAGCACTTCAGGCTGACTTTGGGGAGTCCATTTATTACGGTCTGCCGGTTTCGGAGATCGTCTGGCAGAGGCTGCCGGCTACAATAATGCTGGTAGGAGCCGCTAAGATCATCGCTTTGAGTTTTGGAATATTGGCCGGGGTCTTGGCCGCCAGGAGGCGCACGGGTTGGTCCAATAATCTTCTGCGCTGGTTTTCGTTCCTCGGTTTGTCCATGCCCAACTTCTGGATTGCCATGCTGTTCATTCTTATTTTTTCGGTGAAATTAAAGGTTCTACCCACCGGAGGGTATGGAACATTCTGGCATCTCCTGATGCCGGCCTTTTCCCTCGGCTGGTATTTTAGCGCCGGGTATACCCGTTTAACCGAGTCGTCCTTGCTCCAAGTTTTAAACAGCGAATACATCAAACTCTGTCGGGTGAAGGGACTTACCGAATTATCCGTTGTGGGCAAGCATGCCCTGAAAAATGCCCTTATTCCTGTGGTTACTTTGGCCGGGATGAATATTGTGATCATGATCTCAAGCGCCGTGGCCATCGAGATGGTTTTTGCCTGGCCGGGGTTGGGGCTTCTCATGTATCACGGAGCCATCTACCGCGATTTTAATGTGGTCCAGGCGGTCATCCTGTTTATATCGGTCAGTATGGTTTTTATTAACTTAGCGGTGGATATTCTCTATGCCTATTTAGATCCACGCATCCGCTATGATTGA
>CAZIDC010000080.1:6340-9397 GCA_964537885.1 uncultured Syntrophaceae bacterium
GAAAGATGATGGACTCAGGAATTGGGAAATGGCTTAAGGATATCTGGAGAAGGGTTCCTAAAGTCGCGGTGGTCATTCTCCTGCTGCTCATCCTTATGGCGATTTTTGCCGACTTTATGGCGCTGCATGATCCGGAAATTGGCGATCCCCGGCAGCGGTTGTTGCCTCCGGTCTGGGATCAGGAAGGAAAATGGACCTACCCTCTGGGTACGGATACCATGGGGCGGGATGTACTCAGTAGATTGATTTACGGTTCAAGAGTTTCTCTGCTGGTTGCTTTTTCCGCCGTCATTATTGCCGGTTGTATTGGAACCTTTTTAGGATTAATAGCTGGTTTTTTTGGGGGCTGGGTGGATCAATTCATTATGCGCTTTACGGATGCCTGGCTGAGTATTCCCACGGTAATGTTCGGAGTCCTCATGGCCCTCATCTTAGGTCCCGGGGTCTGGAATATCGTCATCATCCTGGGGGGCACATTTTGGTCGAGATATGCCCGGGTGGTTCGGGGGGAGACTCTGAGCATGAAGACCCGGGATTTTGTCCATTTAGCCAGAATTGCCGGATGTAGTCAATCCCGCATCATCTGGAAGCATATCCTGCCCAATGTATTTAACAGCGTGATTACGCTCTCTTCCTTACAAATCGGAATCGTCATTGTGGTCGAAGCCTCGCTCACCTTCCTCGGAGTAGGGGTTCCGCCGCCTAAACCGGCCTGGGGACTGATGCTCTCGGAGGGGAGAGGGGGATTGCTGGCCGGTTATTGGTGGTTAGTCATATTTCCGGGGGTGGCCATTGCTCTTTTGGTTACGTCTTTCAATGTGATTGGAGATTGGCTCCGCCGTTATCTCGATCCTTTTTATCGCAACATAGAGTGAGGATCATGGAAAAGAAAACGCTCTTGCAGGTCGCCGGGCTGGCCACTTATTTCTTCGCCTTTGCGCGCACCAGAATTGTAAAGGCGATTGACAATGTATCTTTCGAGGTCAATGCCGGGGATCGCCTGGCTTTGATTGGTGAGTCGGGTTGCGGGAAAAGTACTCTGGCCGCCTCCATTCTCCGCGTTCTGCCCCCTTCCGGCGAAACGGTGAGCGGGAAAATCCTTTTTAACGGAGAAGACCTCTTGCAGAAGAGCAACAAGGAGATGACCCGGATCAGGGGTAGAAAGATCGCCATGATCCTGCAAGATCCGATGATGTCCCTGGATCCGGTGTTTACGATCGGGGAACAGATCGGAGAAACCTTGGAGCAGCACACCCGCCTGCGCGGAGACTCCCTGATCCAGAGGATCAAAGAGCTCTTGCTGGCGGTGCAGATCCCGGAGCCTGAGCGGAGGATTCATCAGTGGCCGCATGAAATGAGCGGCGGGATGCGCCAGAGAATTGTCGGATCGATTGCCATTAGCTGTGAGCCGCAATTGCTCATTTGCGACGAGGCAACGACGAATTTGGACGTAACCATTCAACTCCAATATCTGAAATTGCTCAAAGATCTGCAGGAACATACCGGCGTAACGTTGGTTTTCATTACGCACAACCTCGGGATTGTCGCGGAGCTGTGCGAATACGTGATCGTCATGTATGCCGGCAAGATCGTGGAGCGCGCTCCGGTGATGGATATTTTCGATTCCCCCGCTCATCCCTACACAAGGGCTCTTCTGGATGCAGCCTTTGGGTTGCAGGATCTAAGGAAACGAAGGCCCATTCCCGGTGAGCCGCCTAATTTGGCCAGTTTGCCCCTGGGATGCAGCTTTAATCCGCGTTGTAAGTACGCCGATGATCATTGCCGGAAGGAAGAACCGCCAGAAGTGACCCTGGCTGCGGCACGGAGCGCCAAATGCTGGTATCCGGTAAGGGGCTGAGAAGAGAGGGGATGGTTCAAAAAAGGTAGGGATGAATATAAGAATACCCCATGGAAAAGAAAGAGTTTGATTATTTACTGCGGATTAAAAATCTAAAGGTGCACTTTCCGGTTAAAGCCGGGATCATCTTTGATCATGTAATCGGATGGGTCAAAGCCCTGGACGGCGTTGACCTTACCATCAAGCCCAGCCAAGTTATAGGGATGGTGGGAGAGTCCGGAAGCGGGAAGACCACCCTGGCCAAAGTTTTGCTCCTTCTCGAGAAACCTACGAAGGGGGAGGTGCTCTTCGAGGGAAAAGAAATCCACTCCTTGGATGATTGGGAGTTAAAAGCTTACCGTCGCACCATCCAAGCGGTCTTTCAGGATCCTTTCGCCTCCCTGAGTCCTCGTCTAAGGGTTCAAGAGATCATTACGGAGCCCCTTAAAGTTTCCAGCAACCTGGGCAAGGAAGAGCTGGATAACCGAGTTGGGGAAGCGCTGCACAGGGTGGGGCTGGACACTGGACTCCGGAGGGTTTACCCCCACGAACTGAGCGGGGGCCAACGGCAGCGGGTGGCCATCGCCCGGGCCATCTCCACGGACTCGAAAATCATTATCCTGGACGAACCCACTTCAGCGCTGGACGTATCCGTCCGCCTGCAGGTCGTTCACCTCTTGATGGACCTGCAAAAGGACCTGGAGCTCAGCTACCTGCTGATCGGACATGATTTAGCCATGGTGGCTTATATGTCCATGGACATCGCCGTGATGTACCTTGGGAAAATCGTAGAGTTCGCCGAGACCAAGGAACTGTTGTCCAACACCGTCCATCCATACACCCAGGCCCTGATGGCGGCGTCTCTACCCGATCATCCCCGGAATAAAAGGGAACGGGCCGCTTTGTCCGGAGAAATCGCCAGCCCGTTGAATGTCCCGCCAGGCTGCCGTTTTCATCCTCGGTGTCCATGTAAAAAAAACATCTGCCAGGAGCGGGAACCTTCTTTAATGGCCGTGGGAAAGAATCATTGGGTCGCCTGCCACCTCAATAACGCAGGATCATAAAAACCGCTAAAGGCACAGAGAAAATAAATTGAAGGATCGATTCGGGATGATTTATCCAGCTGTCGTTTATAAAAGGGGGAAATATGCCCAGTAAAGTCGTAGCCCGCGTTGGCCTGGATTTCGCGCCGGCTGAGAAACTGCTGGCCGAAGCCGGAG
>CAZIDC010000081.1:0-9292 GCA_964537885.1 uncultured Syntrophaceae bacterium
AAGAACATCAACGAAAATCTTTAAAGAGGAAAAGTGAATGAAAGTAGTTATCCTGGCAGGAGGTTTGGGCACCCGTATCGGTGAGGAAACATCTTCGCGGCCCAAGCCCATGGTCGAAATCGGGGGGAAGCCAATCCTTTGGCATGTTATGAAGATCTACTCCGCCCATGGATTGAATGAGTTCATCATTTGTTTGGGTTATAAAGGGTATATGATCAAGGAGTACTTTGCCAACTACTTTCTCCATATGTCTAATTTGACTTTTGATTTAGCAAACAATAAAATGGAAATTCATCAAAATACAGCTGAACCTTGGCGGGTAACCTTGGTGGATACGGGCGAAAACACCATGACCGGCGGTCGCCTAAAAAGAGTTAAAAATTATTTAGGAGAAGAAGAATTTTGTTTTTCCTATGGGGATGGTGTTGGTGATATAAATATTGTCGATCTAATTCACTTTCATAAATCCCAAAATACTTTAGCTACGGTAAGCGCTGTACAGCCCCCAGGACGTTTTGGCACCCTTAATTTATCGCACGAAAAGGTGATTAGTTTCCATGAGAAACCAAAAGGAGACGGGGGATGGATTAATGGAGGCTTTTTCGTTCTATCTCCAAAAGTTTTAGAATACATCGAGGGCGATCATACCACCTGGGAAAGAGAACCCATGGAAAGATTAGCCAGAGAGGGACAAATGTCTGCTTATATACATAAGGGCTTTTGGCACCCTATGGATACCTTGCCACATAAAGTTTTTTTGGAACAATTGTGGCAGTGCGGAAAAGCTCCCTGGAAAGTATGGGAGTAATTGCCGCAAGGCATTTTAAAATGGTAGATAAAAAATTCTGGACGAACAGGAAGGTTTTTGTAACTGGCCATACGGGGTTCAAGGGATCATGGCTGTGTTTATGGCTTCATTCCTTGGGCGCGAAAATCGCGGGTTATGCTCTTAAGCCTCCTACCCAGCCGAGCCTATACGAACTTTGCCATATTGAAGGCCTTGTGAAATCCATTATTGCGGATGTTCGGGAGGGAAAAAGCTTATTAAAAGTGATGCGTGAAGTCGGTCCGGAAGTCGTCATCCACATGGCTGCCCAATCACTTGTCCGGGATTCGTACAGAAACCCATTCGAAACTTATTCGACAAATGTCATGGGAACGGTAACCCTCTTTGAAGCCGTAAGGAAATGTAAAAACATAAGAGCAGTCATCAATGTTACCACTGATAAATGTTATGAAAACCGAGAGTGGTTCTGGGGGTATCGGGAAAATGAACCGATGGGTGGCTTTGACCCTTATTCCAACAGCAAAGCTTGTTCGGAATTGGTCACTTCCTCATACCGCAGCTCATTTTTTAACCCAAAGGATTATCCTGTGCACAAAGTTGCTGTTGCCTCAGCCAGGTCTGGCAATGTGATCGGCGGAGGGGACTGGGCGACGGATCGGCTGGTTCCCGACTGTCTACGTTCCTTGCTCAAGGGAGAGAAGATCCGCATCCGCAGCCCTCAGGCGATCCGGCCCTGGCAGCACGTCCTGGAGCCGCTAAGTGGCTATCTCATTCTGGCCCAAAAACTCTATGAACAGGGATCGCAGTACGCTGAATCCTGGAATTTCGGGCCAGAGGATCAAAACGCCAAAACCGTGGAATGGATCGTGAAAGAAATTTGCACCCAGTGGGGGGAGAACGCTTCTTACGAGGTCGACCCTGGAAACCATCCACATGAGGCGAACTACCTCAAACTGGATTGCTCCAAGGCCAAAGGGCTATTGGGATGGGCTCCGCGTTGGGATTTGGCCAAAGCCATCGATAAAGTCGTGGAATGGGTTAGGGTCTATCTCCGTAACGGCGATGTTCGCGAGGTCTGCATCCGGCAGATCGAAGAGTACATGTGCGGCAACGATCCTCACCGAAACACCTGAAGGCGAAGGGGGGGATCATGAGGGTTCTGATCACCGGGGGCAGTGGGTTTGTCGGAAAAAACCTGGTGGAATTTTTAAGACCGAAGCACGAGGTTCTGGCCCCCTCCCACGGCGACCTGGAATTGGCTGATGAAGAGGCGGTAGACGCCTTCTTTCAGAAGAACCGGGTGGATGTCGTGGTTCACTGTGCCATCCGGCCTGGCCATCGGAACGCCGAGGACCCCGGCCGGCAGCTTTATATCGACACTCGCATGTTTTTCAACCTGGTCCGACATGTGGATGGTTTCCGAAAGATGATCTGCGTGAGTTCCGGCGCTGCTTACGATATCCGCTATCCGCTGGTGAAAGTGCGAGAGGATGATTTTGGACTCCACATGCCCACGGATGAGCACGGGCTTTTCCGGTACGTGGCAGGCCACTTCATCGAAAAAACAGAGGGAATTGTGGAATTGCGTCCCTTTTCGGTCTTCGGAAAATACGAAGACTACGCGATTCGGTTTATATCCAACACCGCCTGCAAAACGCTCTTCGACCTTCCCATTACCATCAAACAGAATCGGCGTTTCGACTTCATTTACATAGACGACCTGGTAAGGATCATTGAATATTTTATCGGACATGACGGAAAATTCAAGGCCTACAATGTAACCCCGGATGAAACCATCGAACTCCGCGAGGCGGCCGAGAAGGTCCGGGAAATTTCTGGAAAGCATTTGCCCATTCTCGTCGGGCGGGAAGGGATGGGACTCGAATACAGCGGGGACAACCGGCGGCTACGGGAAGAGATTCCCGGTCTCTCTTTGACTCCGATCGATGAGGCCATTCGCAATCTCTACGATTGGTATCAGGAGAATCGAAAGTCGATCCAGCGAGAAATTCTCTTGGTGGACAAATAATAGATGACCAGAGGTTGGTATGAAATTATCGGATTACGTCGCCCATAAGCTGGTGGAAGAAGGAATCCGGCACGTATTCATGATCACCGGGGGTGGGGCGATGCACCTGAACGTGTCTTTGGGCACGCACCCGAAGCTGGAGACTATTTTCAACCATCATGAACAGGCCTGCGCGATTGCCGCGGAGAGTTACGCCCGGTTGACGGGTCGGGTCGCGGCGGTTTCCGTAACCAGCGGCCCCGGGGGGACGAACGCCATCACCGGGGTCCTGGGAGGGTATTTGGATTCGATTCCCATGCTGATTATCTCCGGCCAGGTCCGTTATGACACTACCGTGCGCAGTACCGGCCTACCCATGCGTCAGGTGGGGGATCAGGAATATGACATCACCCGGGTCGTGGCTCCCATGACGAAATACTCGGTCATGGTAACGGACCCCCGGGAGATCCGGTACCACATGGAGCGAGCTATGTATCTGGCCCATGCCGGACGGCCGGGACCCTCCTGGCTGGACATCCCCCTGAATGTGCAAGGGGCTCAGATCGACGTGCAAACGCTCCGTCCCTACCGCCCAGAGGAAGACGCCCAACAGGTTCCCCCTCCGGTCAAGAAGGAAACCATCCGGGAAATCATCGGGCGCCTGCGCTCCGCTCAGAGGCCCGTCCTGCTCGCCGGGTCCGCGATCCGGTCCTCGGGGGTCTACGAAGATTTTCTGAAGTTAACGGAACTGCTGAAGATTCCGGTCCTCACTGCGTGGAATGCTCATGACTGCCTTCCTGATGAAAACCCTTATTACGCGGGCCGGCCGGGTTCTCTGGGAGACCGACCCGGGAACTTTGTCCAGCAAAATGCGGACCTCCTCCTGTCCCTGGGATGCCGCATCAGCCTCCGGCAGACCAGCTATAACTGGAAGGCCTTTGCCCGGGCCGCCTTTAAAATCGTGGTGGAAATAGACCCACTGGAATTGATGAAGCCCACGGTCCAGCCGGATCTTCCGATCCACGGGAACGTGGCCGACTGGATTCGGGCGCTTAGGGAGGCTCTTTCGCCGGAAGGTTTGCCAATCAAAGAAGAATGGCTCTCCTGGTGTCGAAAACGGAAGGAGCGTTATCCGGCGGTTTTAAAAGAATACTGGGAGCGGAAAGAACGGGTGAACCCTTACTGTTTCATCGATGTGCTAAACCGCCATTTGCCGGAAGGACAGATCACGGTCTGCGGTAATGGTTCGGCCTGCGTTTGCCTGTTCCAGGCTGGGGTGGTCAAGAAGGGGCAGCGCATGTACACTAACTCCGGCAGCGCAACGATGGGATACGATCTGCCCGGGGCGATCGGGGCCTGTATCGCCTCGGGCCGCCAAAAGATCGTCTGCCTGGCGGGCGACGGGAGCATGCAAATGAACCTCCAGGAATTGCAGACCATCGCCCACCATCGGCTGCCCATTAAAATCTTCGTACTGAACAACGGCGGATATCATTCCATGCGCCAGACCATCGGAAATTTTTTCGGTGGTCTGAAAGTAGGTTACGATCCGGACAGCGGAGTCAGCTTTCCGGAAGTGGAACGCCTGGCCTACGCCTACCGGATTCCCTACCGGCGGTGTTCCACCCACGGCGAGTTGGACTCGGCGATCGCGGAAACGATGGGGGGCGATTCTCCTTTCCTCTGCGAGGTGATGCTGGCCATCGACCAGCCTTTTGCCCCCAAACAGGCTTCCATGAGCCTGCCGGACGGGCGGATTGTTTCCAGGCCGCTGGAAGATCTGGCGCCTTTCCTGGATCGGGATGAATTTAAGCAGAATATGATTATTGATCCCCTTTCGGAATGAAAGGGAAGAGGAAAAAAGAAGTTGATTGGATGAATCGAAAAAAATGAAGTGCGGAAAAAAATTAAAGGAGGAGATTCATGAACACCCTGGAGAAGAAAATGGTGGATACCCTGAAAGATCTTAAGGAAAACTACTATGTAGTGGGAATCAAGGCCGAATTTGAAGCCGAGGGGACACGCCTGGAAGAGATGCTCCGTCTGAAAGAAGTATGTATGGCCGCCCAGTTGGGTCTGACCATCAAGATCGGCGGATGCGAAGCCCTCCGGGATATGTATGAATGCCGGGTGATCGGAGTTGAAAGGCTGGTGGGCCCAATGATCGAGAGCGCCTACGCACTCAAGAAGTTCCTTGCCGCCGCCAAAATGGCTTATCCCGCGGAGGAGCGAGGAGATATTATGCTGGCGGCGAATATCGAAACCATCTCCGGGGTCAAGAATTTTGAGGAAATGCTTAGTCTTAAGGAAATCGGATCCCTGGGAGGGATCATCATGGGGCGTGTGGATCTCACGGGATCCATCGGCCTTACCCGGGAAGACATCAATTCCAATCAAGTATTTGAGATCACCCGCGACCTTTTTAAAAAAGCCAAAACCAAGAACTTGGAAACGGCGATCGGCGGTGGGGTTTCGGCCCATTCCCTCCCTTTCTTCCGAAATCTGCCGGCGGGATCGCTGGACCGCTACGAAACCCGGAAAGTGATCTTCGGTTGCCCGGGAGGCATCGGAGAAGGCGGTGACAAGGGCATCATGAAAGCGGTGGGCTTCGAGCTCCTCTGGCTGAAGAACAAGCGGGACTATTACGCCATGATATCCAAGGAGGATGAACAGCGCATCGGCATGTTGGAATACCGGTACAAGTACTTGATTGAAGAAGCCGGGGGAAAATACGAATGAAAGGGCGCAGGGCATTGGTGACCGGGGCCTCCCGGGGGATCGGCAAAGCCATCGCCGCCCGCCTGCAGCGGGGAGGGGCGAAGGTCCTGACTCCCCCCCGGCAGGAACTCGAACTGCTCTCCAACGCCTCCATCGACTCCTATCTTGCCGCCCTGCCGGAGCCGGTGGACATCCTGGTAAACGATGCAGGCATAAATCGCCTGGGGTCCGCCGTAGAGGCCTCCGACGGCGATATTCAGGACACCCTGCAGATCAACCTGGTGGCCCCCTTGCGCCTCGTCCGGGGGCTAGCCCCGGGGATGATGGAGAGACGCTACGGACGGATCGTGAACATCAGTTCCATCTGGTCCGTGGTTTCCAAGCCCCGGCGGATCACCTATGCGGCCAGCAAGTCCGGGTTGAACGGACTTACCCGGACGCTGGCCGTCGAGCTGGCACCCTACAACATCCTGGTCAATGCCGTGGCGCCCGGGTTTGTCCTCACGGAGATGACCCGGCAGAACAACACGGAAGCCGATTTGGAGGCCATCTGCCGGACGATCCCGGCCGAGCGCCTGGCCCGGCCGGAGGAGATCGCCGAAGTGGTGGCTTTCCTTTGTTCGGAGGCTAATTCCTACCTCACCGGCCAGACCCTTCTGGTGGACGGAGGATTCACATGTCTATGATGAAGATCGCCTCGAACATCCGGGACTATGAGGTGCATTTTCCCGAAACTCCGGATTTTTTGAAAAGCCTGGAAAAAATCAATCCACGCTGCTATGTGGTTGATCACAACGTGTGGCGCCTGTACCAGGATAACCGGCTGAAAGAAATTTCCCGGGACCAGGTTATCGTCCAGCCCATCAGCGAGGAAGGAAAGTCGCTGGAATCGGTCCAGGCGCTTTATGATCGTCTCACCGGCCTGGCGGCGAAACGAAACTTGACCCTGATCTCCATCGGCGGGGGGATCCTGCAGGACATCACCGGATTCGTCGCCTCCACCCTCTACCGGGGAATCAATTGGATCTTCATCCCCACTACTCTTTTGGCCCAGGCCGACAGCTGTATCGGAAGCAAGACATCCCTGAATTACCGGGGCTTCAAGAACCTCATCGGCACTTTCTACCCGCCTTCCGGGGTGTTCATCCATACCCCCTTCCTCGCCACCCAGGAGGAAGCCGACTTTTTCAGCGGCGTGGGGGAGGTGGTCAAGCTGCACATCCTGGGCGGGCCGGAGAAGGCCCGAGAGATCGGTGAACTGCTTCCCCGGATTTTGCGCCGGGATGCGGAAGCCCTGCGGACCTGCGTTTCCAATTCCCTGGGGATCAAGCAGGGGTACATCTCGGAGGACGAATTCGACACCGGGCGAAGAAATCTCCTCAACTTCGGCCATTGTTTCGGACATGCCCTGGAAGCGAATTCCAATTTTGCCATTCCCCACGGACAGGCCATCGTGATCGGGATGCTGCTGGCCAACCGGGTTGCGGTCCGCCGCCGGATTCTTTCCCCCAAGGTGGAAAAATCCTTGGCGGAGAAGCTGCTGGTCCCGAGCCTGACGGTCCGTCCCCAAGCCTCCGACCTGGATCCGCGGGGCATCGTGGATGGGATGAAGAAAGACAAAAAGAGAACCGGGGAGGGGTTGGCCCTGATCCTGATGGCCGAGGGGTACGAGATGTCCCGGGTCAATGATTTGACCGAATCGGAAGTCCGGGCCGTTCTTCAGGAGGCCGATTGGTTTTGAAGCTGCTATCGACCCCCGCGATTCGGCTGCTGTGCCCCACCGCCCCATTTTCCTGCAGACTCCGGGGATGGAAGCGCGAATCTTTCCTCCTATATTCGAAGGATTGTCCTGAGTCCCTGGCAAGGGAATGCAAGGGAATCCCCTGAAGATGAAGATGGAGAAATTGATTCGTGAATTAGAGGCATTGATTCCGAACCCCTGCCGGGGGCTTCCCGAGGATGTATTTCTCTTTATCAGCCGGACCACCCCGTTGATTAACGTGGACTTGCTGATCCAGGATGAGGAGAAACGGACGCTGCTGACCTGGAGGGACGATGGCTATTCCGCCCCGGGGTGGCACGTTCCGGGAGGGATCCTCCGATTCAAGGAGGTTGCGGAAGAGAGGATCTGCGCCGTGGCCCGCCAGGAATTGCTGGCCGAGGTTGAATTCGACCCGGCCCCCCTGGCCATCCATGAAATTATTCATCCCACTCGCAGGGAACGGGGGCATTTCATCTCCCTGCTTTACCGCTGTCGTTTGCGGACGGCTTTGGACCCCAGTCGTCGATTCCAGGAGGAAAACCCGCGGCGGGATGCATGGATGTGGCACAGTCATTTTCCCGACCACATGATCCCGGTGCACGAAATCTATCGGCCATTTTTCAAGACCCCCGCCTAAGGGAGGTCCCTTCGGGAGAGGAGAGGATTGAATTCGCCAGATCAAAAGAAAAAATTAATCTCCGTGGTGATTCCCGCCTATAACGAAGAGGGTGCGGTGGATGAATTGTGCCGGCAGCTGAGGGCGGTGTTTGACGAAAATCCAAAATATGATTTCGAGGCGATCGTAGTCGAGAATGGCTCTACGGATAAAACCTTTGAGAAGCTCCTGCGCATTCACCGGGAAGACCCGCGGTTTAAAATCGTACAACTGGCCCGCAATTTCCGAATGGACGGAGGAATGACCGCCGGCCTGCAATATGCAAAGGGAGACGCCGCCATGATCACGACCGCCAACCTGCAGGACCCTCCCCAGATGATCCCCCTCTTTATCCAAAAATGGGAGGAAGGATACGAGCATGTCTATGGAGTGGTACAAAAGCGCCCCGGAAAAGGATGGCTGCGGAGACTGCACTCGCAAATCTTTTATTTCCTGATTAACAAACTGACTAACAACATGATTCCCCGAAACGCGAGTGACTCCAGGCTGGTCGACCGCAGTGTCTACCAAGTGATCAACCAGATGCACGAACGGAACCGTTTCATGCGGGGAATGTTTGTTTGGACCGGGTTTAAATCTTTTGGGCTGAAATTCGAAAGGAATAAGCGATTTTCTGGAAAGTCTCATGCTCATTTTTCCCAGGTAATAGAGCTTGCCATTCAAGGAATATTTGCCTATTCCTACACCCCAATTAAATATATTTCCTTTCTCGGATTGACCCTCTCGATTGTTTCTTTGTTGTACTTAATCTATACCGTATTCCACATTTTTGTTAAAGGCGTGCCCTTTGCAGGTTATGGAACGATTATTTCCTTGATCTTATTACTGTTTGGCTTTTTATTCTTAATTTTAGGAGTTCTGGGGCAGTATATCGCACAAATTTACGAAGAGGTCAAGGCCCGCCCTAATTATATCGTCAAGCAAGAAGTGGGTTTAGATTCTTGAAAATAAGCCGTTGAAAAATATTTCAGCAGATTTGTTGGCGAAACATTATATCAAAGGAAAGTTCGTCCTTGTTGGCGTCTGGAATACAATTTTTGGGTACTCCGTTTTCTATTTTTTGGATACGTTCTTCTCTGCTCTATTTGCAAAATATGTTGCATATATGTCCGCAATGGTCCTGTCAAATGTGTTATCTATCATCAACGCCTATATTTGTCACAAATATATAACGTTTGTTTCCAAAGTAAAAGGGAAAGGACTCTTGGTCGAATTTATAAGGTTTTCTATGACCTACGGCGTAACTTTCTGCTTAAGCTTAATTTTGCTCCCCCTATTTGTAGAAATTTTCAATTTATCTCCGAAAATATCCGGCGCCGTTATTATTCCATTATGCATGAT
>CAZIDC010000082.1:0-9267 GCA_964537885.1 uncultured Syntrophaceae bacterium
TTAAATATTAAGTTGAAGTTTTTGAGAGTTATTGTAAGTTAATAATTTGGAGGAAACGTTTCTGGGCCGTTACCAGGAAGGGAACCGATCAGTTTTTAACGATCTATAGTGTCTGATACCAGAAAAAAACTAAATATTCGGTCATTTTTGTGCAAGCTAAAAAAACACGACTGTTTATGGCTATGATTTTAGTTTACTGGGAGTTGGTCAAACCTACCCAAGTTAAGTTCCGAAAGTTACAGAAAGGATATTGCTAAATTATTCAGTTTTTCATGAAATAACCCCAATTTTGGGCTGGTAGGTACACAAGGGCTCTTCGCCCAAATAATCCCCATATTGTTCATAGGCTCTAGCCCGGCAGCCCCCACATACCTGGATGAATTCGCACCGACCACATCGACCTTTGTAAGAAGAAAAATCTCTGAGCCTCTTGAAGACAGGGGATGAATCCCAAATTTCGCGAAGCCTCTGTTTTTTCAAGCTTCCGCTCAAGACCTCTAAATAACCACAAGGTTGAACTTCTCCGGTATGAGAGATGAAGCAAAAACCAATTCCTCCAAGACAGCCGCGGGTCATGGCATCCAACCCATGGGATTGGGGGGTTACCTTTTTCCCTTCCTCCCGGGCCTTCTGCCGCAAAATTCGGTAATAATGGGGGGCGCAAGTGGCCTTTAAATGCAGGGGAAATTTTTCCCGCTGTTTATAAAACCAGTGGAGAATCTTCTCGTATTCATCCGCCTGAATCGCTTCTTTTCCGAGTTCTTTCCCCCTCCCGGTGGGAACCAAGAGAAAAATATGGTGGGCCACGGCTCCCAGTCGAGCGGCCAACTCCAGAATAGATGGCAACTCTAAGTAATTCTTCTGGGTTACTGTGGTGTTGACCTGAAACTCGAGTCCGGCACCTCTGAGGAACTCGATTCCTCTCAGCGCACCTGCAAAGGCCCCTCCAACTCCTCGAAAACGATCATGGCTTTCTCGGGTTGCCCCATCCAGGCTGATGGAAGCCCGTTGAATCCCGCAAGCTTTTAAACGCGCCGTATTCTCTGCATCCAACAAGGTGCCGTTGGGGGCGATGACCATCCGCAGGCCACGGCGTGTCCCGTAGCTGGCGATGTCATAAATATCTTCCCGCAAAAGTGGTTCTCCTCCAGTAAGGATAACCACTGGGCTGCTGAAGGAAACGATTTCATCGATCACCCGCAGGGAATCTTCTTTACTCAATTCCCCCGTGTAAGGCCCGCGCCCGGCCGCTGCCCGGCAATGGATGCACTTTAAGTTACATCTCCGCGTGACCTCCCAGGCAATCATTCGCAAAGTGGGGACCTTGGGTTCTGCGGGTTGATCTCTCTCCGGGGTTGGATTCACTTTTCCCACCATCTTTTCATTCCCCGGCGATTTCCTCATCCGTAAGGTAACAGGCTGGATCTGGAGCCCAGAGGTCCCCCGTCGCTGCCTCCGCCCGCACCCGAAAATTTCCAGAACATACATCCAGCCAGCGGCAGGAAGCACAGCGCCCTTTTACGTGCTTTCTTTTTTCTTTGAGTTTGGCCATTAAAGGTTCTTGAGTATCCATCCAAATCGCACTGAAGCGACGTTGTTTTATGTTCCCCAAAGAATAATGCCGCCAGAATTGGTCGGCGTGTACCGATCCATCCCAGCTTACACATCCAAACCCCACGCCGGAACTATTTCCTCCGTTCATCCTTAAAAGACTTAATACTTCCGAGGATCGCGAAGAGCCCTCGCCAAGCATCCGTAAATAAAGATAGGGTCCATCGGCGTGGTTATCCACAGTCAGCACTTCAAATGGTTTGTTTCTCCGGTGAAGATCTCTGGTGCGATCGATGATCAGGTCAACAGCCCTGCGGGTCTCCTGGTGATCCAGATCCTCCTTCATCAACTGGCTGCCCCGGCCGGCATAGACGAGGTGATAGAAGCAAACCCGGTTAATGTTTTCCTTTTCCAGGAGGTTAAAAATCTCCGGGATATCCTGGACGTTCCGGCGGTTAATGGTGAAACGAAGGCCTACTTTGATCCCCGCTTCCTGGCAATGATGGATGCCCCTCAGGGCGGTATCAAAGGCTCCTTCCACCCCTCGAAAGCGGTCGTTGGTCTCCCGCATCCCGTCCAGGCTTACTCCAACATAGGAAAGCCCGATCCGTTTCAGCTCCCCGGCGATCTTTTTGGTGATCAGGGTGCCATTGGTGGAAATGACCGCGCGCATACCCCGGTCGGTGGCCATTCGAACCAGGTCCAGGAGGTCCTTCCGCAACAAAGGTTCCCCCCCGGAAAAAAGAATGACCGGCGATCCAAACCGGGCCAGGTCTTCGATCAGCGCCTGTCCTTCTTCCGTGGAAAGTTCCCCGGAATATTCTCGATTCTGCGACTGCGAGTAACAATGAACACACTTCAAATTACAGCGCTGGCCGATGTTCCAGACTACCACCGGCTTCTTATCTTCCGCAAACTGCAAGAGATGCGAAGGCAACTTGGCCGAGTGGCGCTTGTAGCGCAAAGGGTCCGAGGCCTCCACAGTCCCGCAGTATAATTTCGAAATTCCGATCATGAAAAATTCCTAAAAACTTATCACCGCTTTAATTTTTCATTTCTGGCTCGTCTCGGCGCTCTCGGCGTTCTCTGCGGTGAAAAATTCTGCCAAAGCCTCCGCCAGCGCCGGAATCGTATATTCTTGGGGCATAACGTTACTCTCTATTCCCAGGCTCCTGGCTTTTTCGGCCGTGATGGGCCCGATGGAAGCAACGGGAACTTCTTTCGTCAGCTTCCGGGCTTCATCCTTTCCGAGGATCTCCACAAAGTTGCTTACGGTGGAAGAACTGGTAAAAGTGATAGCGTCAATGTCTCCTTGCCGCAAAAGCTCTCGAACCTTTTCTTTATCCCCTTGCGGGCATATTGTCCGGTAAACTTCCACCACATCCACGATCGCTCCGGCTCTTCTTAACTCTTCCGGAAGGATGTCGCGGGCCACTCTGGCTCGGGGAATTAAAACTCTTTTCCCCTTCAGACCTTCTTTTTTAAGCCCTTCGAAAATCGATTCGGCCCGGTATTCCGCTGGGACAAAATCAACTTTGATCCTTAACCCTTCCAGAGCTTCCGCAGTTTTTGGCCCTATGGCGCAGACTCTCGGCCCTTTCCAATCCCGAACATCACGACCCACAAACAAGAATCGCTCTAAAAAAAACTTAACCCCATTGACACTCGTGAATATAAGCCAATCATACGACTCCATCCGGGATGCGCAATGATCGACATCAGCCCAGCTTTCAGGGGGAACGACTTCGATGGTCGGAAATTCAACAGGAGTGGCCCCCCATTCCCTGAGTCGCCCCGAGAGGTCGCTGGCCTGTTCCCTTGAGCGGGTGACCAGGATTTTCTTGCCGAATAGGGGAAGGCGCTCAAACCAATTCAGTTTACCCCTCAGGTTAATCACTTCGCCCACCAGGATGATCACCGGAGGTTTAATCTTTTTCAACAGGGCGATTTCCCCGATGTTGGAAAGCTTGCCGACGACCGTCTCTTGTTCCGGGAGGGTCCCCCAGCGGATTAAAGCTACGGGAGTTTCCGGGTCTCGGCCATTTTTCACCAGTTCGGTAGCAATCAGCGGAAGATTCCCCACTCCCATTAAAAAAACCAGGGTGCCGGCAGCAGTGGCAATCTTGTCCCAGGAGATCTTCGACTCCTCCTTGGTCGGGTCCTCGTGGCCGGTGATAAAAGCTACGGTCGAAGTATAATCCCTGTGAGTCAGGGGAATGCCGGCATAGGCGGGAACGGCAATCGCCGAGGTGACCCCCGGGACGATCTCAAAGGGAATCCCCGCTTCGGCCAGCTCCTCCGCTTCTTCCCCCCCCCGGCCGAAGATGAACGGATCCCCTCCCTTCAGCCGGGCAACGTTTTTCCCCTCTTCAGCCTTCTCGATCATCAAAGCACTAATCTTCTCTTGGGAGAGCGTGTGGTTCCCGCCTTTTTTCCCAACATAAATTTTCTCAGCCCCCTTTTTCAACGAGCTGAGTAGCTGCTCGTTGGCCAGGTAGTCATAAATTACCACATCCGCTTTTTGCAGGCAGGCCAGTCCTTTGACTGTTATCAACCCCGGGTCTCCAGGCCCTGCGCCAATCAGGTAGACATTTCCTTTTCTCATTCCCTTTTTAACCCCTCGCGCAAAATATCTCCGGCCCCATTTTCCAGTAATTCTTCGGCCAGCTGCCTGCCCAGGTCTTCGCTTTTCAAGGAAGGACCCTCTACCTTGCCCTTGATAACTTTTCGGCCATCGGATGAAGCCACCAGACCGTTCAAGCTCAGCTTCCCCGATTCCACCTTCGCCAGTCCTGCAATGGGTACCTGGCATCCTCCTTCCAGCCTCTGCAAAAAAGCCCTTTCCGCTGCCACCGCCAACTGGGTTGAAAAATGATTGAGGGGAGACACCACCTTTTGCACTCGCTCATCTCCCGCGCGGCCCTCGATGGCCAGGGCCCCCTGCCCGACTGCGGGCAGCATGACTTCGGGTTCGAAGTACTCTGTTACCCGATCTTCCCACCCCATCCGAAGTAGCCCGGCGGAGGCCAGGATTACAGCATTTAATCTTAATGTTGAAAGTTTCTTGATCCGGGTGTCTAAATTTCCGCGCAAGGGGACGATCGTTAGGTCCGGGCGCAGGTTCAACAGCTGGGCTTGCCTCCGCAGGCTGCCGGTTCCCACTTTTCCCCCCGGAGGAATTTCCCGCCAGCTTTTTCGCTCGGCGGAAATGAGCACATCCCGGGGGTCTTCCCTTTCGGGGAAAGCCATAAGCGCCAAACCTTGGGGAATGAGGGCGGGAAGATCCTTGGCGCTGTGCACGGCCAGGTCCACCTCGCCGCGGAGCAGGGCTTCTTCAATCTCCTTGACGAAAAGCCCTTTCCCCCCCACCTTGAATAAGGGAATATCCATTCGATCCCCTTCGGTTTTGATATGAACCAGAGTTATACCGACCCCGGGATAAAGCTCTTCCACCCGCGCCTTCACCCAGTTCGCCTGGCGCTGCGCCAGCAGGCTCGGCCGGGTTCCCAGCCGGAGTTCCATCTTAAGATGCCGGCTGCTCATCTTCTTCCTCATCCAGGTGGAATATCTTCCGGGTCATTTCGACATAAAGCTTGCCGTGGCCCCCCCTTTCCTGATTTTTCAGAAGGGAGATGGGATGGTGGAGGACCTTGTTGAGAATCGACTGGGTAAGATCGTCCAAAATTCTTTGTTCCTCTTCCGAAGTATTTTTCAGGAGCGAAAGGGCTTTATTCACCTCCCGCTGGCGAATTTCCTCCAAGCGTTTGCGCAAAGCCAAAATCGTCGGGACCACATCAAGGCTGCGCAGCCAGCGGTTAAAGGCTTGCACCCCTTGGTCGACAATGGCCTCAGCTTTCTCCCCTTCTTTTTTCCTCTCTCCCTTATTGGACTCCACGATTCCCTGGAGATCATCTATATCATAGACGTACACATTGTCGATTTCGTTGATTTTCGGGTCAACGTCCCGGGGGACGGCAATGTCGATGAAGAACATCGGCCGATTCTTCCGGGCGCGGATCACTTCGCTCAACTGCTCTTTGCGGATGATGTAATGGGTTGAACCCGTGGAACTGAGGATAATGTCCACTTCCTTGAGCTGGCGGGGAAAATCTTCAAAAGGCACGGCCTTTCCCTTATACTCCAGGGCCAGCTCTGCCGCCCGGGAAAAGGTGCGGTTGGTGACCAGAATTTCCCGGACACCCTGGCTGATCAAATGCCGGGCAGCGAGTTCGGACATCTCTCCCGCCCCAACAAGCAAAGCGCGCTTGTCGTCCAGGTTACCCAGAATCTTCCTGGCCAGCTCGACAGCCGCAAAGCTGACCGATACAGCCTGGCTGGCAATCTTCGTCTCGGTGCGAACCCGTTTGGCCACGGAAAAAGACCGGTGAAAAAGTTTGTTGAGAATCGGTCCGGAGAGTTTGTTCTTTACCGCCTGGCTGTAGGCCTCTTTCACCTGGCCTAAAATCTGTGGTTCCCCCAAAACCATGGAATCCAAGCTGGAAGCCACCCGGAAAAGGTGTCTCACTGCCTCCTCGCCCTTGCGGTTGTAAAGATAAGGGCGAAGTTCTTCTTGGCCCATTCCCGCCATTTTGGCCAGCAGATCCTGGACCCTTGCATTTCCTTCCTCGCCCCATTCTTCCACGGCGAGGACTTCCAGCCGGTTGCAGGTGGAAAGGATCAAGCCCTCCCGGAATCCGGGAAAGACGGCCAGCCGCCCGAGAACCTCTTGCACGTTTCCCTGGGGAACGCAGAGTTTCTCCCGGATTTCCACGGGAGCGGTTTTATGGCTCAATCCGATTAAAACGATTTCCATCGCTTCAAGAATTTAAAAACATTCACCGCGGAGAACGCGGAGAACGCAGATTCCAGGTTAAAGATTCCAAGCGACAAAAGTGCGCCTAATTTCCTAAGGAAGAATCAACCACTTAATGACCCAATAACTCAATGACTGAATGACTCATTGACCTAATGACTAAATTTCCTCCGGGCTCTCTTCGGTGCATCAATTAAACGAATGGAATCCCGAAAGCAACAAGTTCACCCCCAGGAATGTGAAAACCAGGACCACGAAGCCCGATACGGCGAAGATGGCCGCTTTCCGCCCGCGCCATCCGACGGTTAGCCGCCCATGGAGCAAGGCGGCGTAAAGAAACCAGGTGATCAAAGACCAGGTTTCCTTGGGGTCCCACCTCCAGTAGGTTCCCCAGGCGCTTTCGGCCCAAACTGAACCCGTAATGATCCCCAGGGTCAGCAAAGGGAAGCCAAAGGTTAGACACCGGTAATTCAAGTCATCTAAAACTTTAAGCGCGGGAAGGCGGTGATAGAAAAGGCCGATCCTTTTGGACTTTATCTGCTTCTCCTGGATCAGATACATGAGGCCGGCAGCAAAGGCCAGGGCAAACATGGCATCTCCGACGAAAGCCAAGGTTACATGGATGGGCAGCCAAAAACTTTCCAGAACCGGGGCCAGGGGGATAATTTCTTTCGGAAAAAGAGAGGCTAAAATCATCAGCACGGAAGCCATGGGAGAGATGAACGCCGCCAGAACATCCACCCGGAATCTGAGGTGGAGGAGGAGATAAACCCCCACGATCGACCAGGCAAAAAAGGAAAGAGATTCATGAAGGTTGGTGATGGGGGTGTGGCCGGCTTCGATGTACCGCCAGAGAAGGGCAAGGGAATGGACAATAAATCCTCCCGCCAAGGCAAAGGTCCCCAATCGGGAAAGCCCCCGGCGGAGAGTGATCAGGAATGCCAGTGAAACCGCAGTCCCTAAAAGATAAATAATCTGCGCCCCCTGGAAAAAAATAATGTTCATTTATCCATTCCCAACTCTTTCCAAGAATACCCGGGGCCTAAAATGCCTCGCAGACAGGTTTCTATCTTTTGACGGTCATTTTTCCGGATCAGGGAGAGAAGATCATCGTTGGCCAATTGGCGGAAGATTTGTTGGTTGTGCTTCTGCCCTAATCCTTGCAGAAGAATCTTCCGGCGCACGGATCCCAAAAGCTTGAGCAAAAAAGCATACTCAGGGCCTATCTCCTTTTGGAGCTTCTGCCGCAATAGTTTGGCCAGAGCCGGACTTTGTCCCGAGGTGGAAATGGCCACTAATAAATCCCCCCTTTCCACCAGGGAAGGCACAATAAAGCTGCTATGGGATGGATCATCCACCACGTTGACCGGAATCTTCTGCCGAGCGGCTTGAAAAAAAACTCGCTCATTGATCGCCCGATTGTCGGTTGCGGCAATGGCCATATAGGCTCCGCGCAGATCTCTGGATTGAAAAGGGCGATTCCGGTGGACGATTTTCCCCTTTTTGGCTAAACGGGAGAGAGAGTCGGTCAGGTCCGGGCTAATGACCTTGGCCACGGCGCCAGCCTTGAGAAGGCTCCTGATTTTTCTTCCGGCCACCCGGCCCCCGCCCACCACTACGCAGAGTTTCCCTTGCAAGTCTAAGAGTGCGGGAAAATATCTCATGGGTACACCAGGCTTCCAAAATTTTTGAGAATCTTCAATCCCGCGGCCTGGCTTTTTTCCGGATGGAACTGGCAGGCAAACAGATTTCCTCGGGCAACGCTGGAGACAAAATCGCCTCCGTAATCGGTGGTTGTTGCTACAATTTCCTGATTTTGGGGGATTGGGTAATAGGAATGGACAAAGTAAAAATGGGACCCATTCTCTATGTCTTCGAGTACCGGAACCTTTTTTCTTATTTTAACGGCATTCCATCCCATATGGGGAATTTTGAGGGAATCTGCGCAACAAAACCGTACCACCCGCCCTTCGAAAATCCCCAATCCCCTTTGAACCCCAAACTCTTCGCCCTCGGAAAAAAGGAGCTGCAGCCCGAGACAGATTCCGAGAAAGGGTTTCTCCCTGTCGATAAATTCGACAATGGGATCCGTTAACCTCAACTGCCCTAAGTTTTCCATCGCTTTCTTAAAGGCCCCGACACCTGGAAGAACCAGGCCTGCGGCTTTTTTGATCACTTGGGGATCATGGGTTACGGTGGCCTGGAAGCCCACCCGCTCAAACCCCTTGTGCACGCTGCGCAAATTACCCATGCCATAATCAACGATCGCGATCATAGCTTTCCTTTGGTTGAAGGAATCCCCCGCACCTTTTTATCCTGAGAAACAGCCTTACGCAATGCCCTGCCGCAGGCCTTAAACAAAGATTCCACCATGTGGTGCCCGTTGTCTCCATAAACTACCTGAGCGTGAAGAGTGATGGCGGCGTTATTGACCAGCGCCTGGAAAAACTCTTTGACTAAGTCCGTGTCGAAATCCCCGATCTTCCTCTTGCGCAGGGGCAGGTGATAGATCAGGTGCGGTCGCCCGGAAAGGTCAACATGAACAGACGACAGACTCTCATCCATGGGAACGAAGGCTGACCCATACCGGCAAATCCCTTCCTTTCCGCCCAGAGCCTTTTTTAAAGCGCTCCCGAGGCAAATGCCGACATCTTCCACGGTATGGTGAAAATCGACGGCCGTATCGCCGGAGGCTTGAACGGCCAGGTTAAAGAGTCCGTGGACCGAAAACAAGGTCAGCATGTGGTCCAAGAAGGGGATGGAAGTGGAGATTCGGTGCTTACCCGAACCATCCAGATTCAGATCTAATTTTACCTCGGTCTCTTTAGTCTTGCGGGAAATCTTTGCTTTGCGCATCATAAAATTTTCCTATCATCAATTTATTGGGACGAAGATTTTCGCCG
>CAZIDC010000083.1:0-3991 GCA_964537885.1 uncultured Syntrophaceae bacterium
CAGAACGGATCGGTGGGCTTCCGGGGTAGCAGGGGTGACACGCAGGGGAAGTCATGCGGGGTAGCACGGGAGGCTCTTGCAGGTGCTGTGCAGGACAGCAACAGGGGGATATGAGGAAGATGATCGGGAAGTCCGCCTCAGGCGGAGAAAACTGCATGCGCGGCTTGATGAGGGAGAGCTGGAGATAGAGCGATTTAGCCACTACGTAGGCTCTCTACTCTACCCGGTTACGTTTACAACTTTTCAAAACATTCGGCAACGATTTGGCCGCCGTTCCTCTTCGCCATCGGTTCTCTCCTTTTTTCCATTTGCGTTTTTTTCGGACCTATGACGGTGATCCTTTAGCAAGCATCCCCCTCGGGTTTTCAACCCCTGCCGACTTTCCCGGTAAGAATCTTCTCTTTTTTATGGTCGCTTTTTCGTGGTATATATAATATTAATCTTGCTTTCCTTTGAGTCTTTAGGTAGACAATTGGTCTTTCCAGGGCGATTTGAAAAGGTTTGACCGTTGAGGCATAACACCCCCTGTGGCTGATCAAAAAGGGGAAATACACAGGAGGGTGCTGCGGCAAAGGTTAATCAAAGCTATCAGAGTTTATCCCATTCCAGATGGGATTACAAATACCATCTACGCCGGGTTGGGAGAAAGAAAAATGGGAAAACAGTATGGGCGTCAGGAAGTTTGCGATAGGCTGCGGGCGGAAACGAAAAAAGGGAAGCCCATCGTGGCTGCCGGGGCGGGGATCGGGCTTTCCGCGAAATTTGCCGAGGCTGGAGGAGCGGACCTCATTATCATCTATAACTCGGGGTTGTATCGCATGGACGGCCTTCCCTCGATTGCGGGTTACATGCCCTTCGGAGACGCCAATGCGACCGTTAAAGAGATGGGCCTGCGCCACGTCTTTCCCGCGGTCCGCAGCACTCCGGTCATTGCCGGGATCTGCGCTTACGACCTCACCCGGGATATGGAAGCCTTCCTCAAGGAGTTGCTGGCAGCAGGTTTTTCGGGAGCCATCAATTTCCCCACGGTGGGAAGGATCGACGGTGATTTCCGGCGGTCCATGGAGGACTTAGGAATGAGCTACCAGAGGGAGGTAGAGGTCCTGGGCCTGGCCGGATCGCTGGGATTATTCACCCTGGCTTATGTGTTCAACCCGGAAGAGTCGAAGGCGATGGCCGCAAAGGGAATCGATGCCGTCGTGGCCCACATGAAGACGACCAGCGGCGGATCGGTGGGTTCCAAACGGCCGATGACCCTCGCCGAGGCGGGCAAAACATGCCAGAAGATCTTCCGGGCGGCTTTGGCCGTCAATCCCGGCGTGCTTTGTCTGGCCCACGGGGGACCCCTCGAGGGGCCGGAAGGAACCGAATACATCTACCGGCACACCCAGGCCGTCGGGTTCGTCGGGGCTTCTTCCATCGAACGCCTTCCGGCAGAAGAAGCCATACAGAAGATAACTAAAAAGTTTAAAGCGCAAAAAATTCGAAAGTAGTCCAACACGCGTCGGTCTGGCGGCTGTGAAATCTCTCCTCGCCCCTCGTTTATAAAGGGGGGGGATGGGGGGATAAAAAATTCTGATTTATCCCGGGTTTTTAATGGAACGATATATTCTCATCATCGGCACTTTCGACACCAAGGCCGAGGAGCTAAACTTTATTCGGGATCAAATTTTCTCCCGGAACCAGAAAACCCGGACCCTCGATGCCGGGATTCTCCAACCATCTCCCTCCTTCGTTGATATATCCAATGAAACCGTAGCCGCTGCCGGAGGGAAGCCCCTTCAGAAGTTAGTACATCGGAGAGATCGGGGGCAGGCCGTGGCGGTCATGGCCAGAGGGGCGGCAAAAGTTACCCGGGAGCTCTTCGACCAAGGAGAAATCCTCGGCGTTATTTCTTTAGGTGGCGGCTCAGGAACGGTCATCGGCACAAGTGCCATGAGAACGGTTCCTGTGGGAATACCCAAAGTCATGGTCTCTTCAATGGCTTCGGGAAATATCCGCCCCTACGTGGGGACTTCGGATATTACCATGATGTATTCGGTAGTGGACATCTCCGGGCTTAATCGGATCAGCAAACGAATCCTCCGCAACGCGGCCGCAGCCGTCTGTGGCATGGTAGACGGAAGAGAAGAAAGTATTTTCACCGACCGGCCTCTGATCGCTGCCACCATGTTCGGAGTAACTACGCCTTGCGTCACCGAGGCCAAAAGAATCCTGGAGGAAAAAGGATTCGAGGTCCTGGTCTTCCACGCCAACGGCCCCGGGGGGATGGCCATGGAGCAGCTGATCGGAGAAGGGCAGATCCAGGCCGTCCTGGATATTACCACCACCGAGCTGCCCGATGAACTCCTGGGGGGCAAAGGAAGCGCCGGCCCCCACCGTCTGGAAAAAGCCGGGGAAATGGGAATTCCCCAGGTTGTCGTTCCCGGAGCCATGGATATGGTCAATTATTTCCCCGACGCCGTTCCCCCCCAATTCCGGGATCGTCTGCTTTACCAGCACAACCCGGCTACCTCCCTGATGCGCACCAGCCTGGAGGAGAACAGACTACTGGGCGAGATCATGGCCCGGAAGCTATCCCGGGCGAAAGGTCCCACAGTGGTTTACATTCCTTTGGGAGGGGTCTCGGCCATCGATGCTCCCGGGCAACCCTTTTTTGACCCTGAAGCGAACCGGGCCTTCGCTGAAGCGTTAAAAAGGAACCTGCCTTCCCGCATCCTTGTTATGGAGAGGGCCCTGCATATCAATGACCCGTCCTTTGCCAGAGAGCTGGCTCAAGCCTTGCTCAAACTACTAAATTGATACCAAAGAGCTGGTTATATTTCAAATGGGCAGCGCTCTCAGGGTCGCGGAGCGAAAGTCATTTTCCTTCCGGGCCCGCGGCAAGGTTTCATTAAAACTTTGATCAACGAATATTTTTGGGCCGGTAAATAGTCCTTCCATTCCCTTGGTTGTCATTGGCAAGTTATTTTTTTCTTGCTTGCTTCTAAAATATTTTGTAAAATCGCTTACATGAATCTTTAAGCCAGATGAAAATTGGGAGAGCTTAAGGAGTGATTTTCATTTCTTAGACGATTCCCTTGAGAATATGACGAAACAAATAGAACGCCAGGTCCGTGATTTGCGGAAAGAAATGGCCGAGGCCCAAAAAGAAAGGGGCTTGCTCCGCCTTCGGCCCTGCCGGGGGGATATGGAAATCCGGGAAAAAGACGAAGGGCTGGACCGGCTCGACAAACGCATTGAATCCATCCAATCACTGATCCGGGAGCTCGGCAAAAAGCGCCGGGAGGTAATGTCCACAGATGTGAAAAGGGGGGAATATGAATCCCCTTTAAATTTTTAGGTTTGCATCTCAGGGGGGTTCATGCTATATTTTGCCCAGGGTTATTTTGGACTAAAAACATATCCTAAGGAGAAGGAGAGCAATGACCAAGTTTCAACTTATCCAAAAACTGATGGAAAAGTCAAATAACCTTGCCCAGCAAGATGCCAAAACCATTGTGAACACGGTCTTTTCTTCCATGACCCATGCTCTGGCCAAGGGAGAGAGGATCGAGATTCGTGGTTTTGGCAACTTCACGGTACGGACGTATCAATCCTATCAAGGGCGGAACCCGCGCACGGGCACAAAAGTAGAAGTCCAGCCCAAAAAACTTCCTTTCTTCAAGGTCGGAAAGGAACTGAAAGGGCGGGTTGACAAGCCTTCCATCGGCTGATTGAAACGGCTTATCCCCATACCTCTTTCCCCGGAAAGGGCCTTTTTACTTTCTCTTTCTTCTTTGGACGCGGGTTTTTTTCAAGAGCTTGCGGTGTTTGTGCTTGGAAATTTTTTTTCGTCTTTTCTTGACTACACTTCCCATACATTCGCTCCTCGAATTTTAGTAATATATAAAGCAACATAATTTTTTCCACATATTTACAATAGCCTGTATGGTCTGTCATTCCGGGCTTGATCCGGAATCCGGATTATTTTCTGTCCGCCTGAGGCGGA
>CAZIDC010000083.1:4091-9215 GCA_964537885.1 uncultured Syntrophaceae bacterium
TGAGGCGGATTTATTTTTGTCGCTCTGTATAACAGCTATGGCGTGAAACAAAGTAGCCTTGCCACCATTCTTTATCACGCTTTCTTGTTCATTTTTTTGCGCCAGTATTCCAAGCGCTGGCCGATCATTTTCTCAAAGCCCCGGTCGGTCGGGTGGTAATAGGATCGGCCCCTGAGGGCTTCGGGAAAGTAATCTTGCTCAACAATCCCCCCGGCGTAATCATGGGCATATTTGTATCCCTTGGCGTAACCCAGCTCCTCCATCAACTTTGTTGGGGCATTCCGGATATGCAGAGGAATAGGAAGGGCCCCCTTTTCTTGCACATCCCTGGAAGCTTTCCCATAAGCCAGATAGAGCGCGTTGCTCTTCGGCGCCGTAGCTAAATAAACGGTTGCCTCGGCCAAGGCTAATTCCCCCTCAGGAAGGCCAATAAAATGAAAGGCCTGCATGGCTGCAAGGGCAACGCTCAAGGCCTGCGGATCAGCCATCCCGATGTCTTCAGAAGCAAAGCGGACCATGCGGCGGGCCACGTAAAGGGGATCTTCCCCGGCATCGAGCAATCGGGCGAGCCAGTAGAGAGCGGCATCGGGGTCGCTCCCCCGAAGGCTTTTATGGAAGGCCGAGATCACATTGTAATGTTCTTCGCCCTCCTTATCATAGAGCAAGGCCTTGCGCTGCATGGCCTCCTCGGCGATGGCCATGGAAATAATCCTCTGGCCATCGGGGGTTGGGGGCGTGGTCAGGACTGCCGCCTCCAGTCCATTCAGTGCCACCCGGGCATCTCCGTGGGCCATCTCGCTCAGGTGAGCCATGGCTTCGGGAGCCACTGTCGCCTTCATCCTCCCCAGCCCTTTTTCTTCATCTCCCAGCGCCCGGATTAAAATGTTGCCGATCTCTTCGGCCGACAAGCCCCTCAAAGTTAGGACTTTGCAGCGGGACAGGAGCGCAGAATTAACTTCGAAAGAAGGGTTCTCCGTCGTGGCCCCGATCAATACGATTATTCCCCGCTCCACATGGGGAAGAAAGGCATCCTGCTGGGCTTTATTGAAGCGATGGATCTCGTCCACAAAAAGGATCGTCCTCCGCCCCAGAGACCTTTGTTCCTCCGCCTCAATGATTACTTGACGGATTTCCTTCACTCCGGATAGGACCGCAGAGAAGGATACGAAATGAGACCGGGTGGAATGGGCAATAATGCGCGCCAGCGTCGTCTTCCCCGTGCCCGGAGGCCCCCAGAGGATCAACGATTGCAATTGGTCTTTTTCGATCAAAGACCGCAAAAACCGCCCCGGACCCAAAAGGTGTTCCTGGCCGACGAAATCCTCCAGGCGTTCCGGACGTATCCGCTCCGCCAGAGGAATAAATTCTAAGGGGGCTGTCTCCCGTTTTCCTATTTTCGCGAAAAGTTCCATGGCCAAACATTCTCGAATCAGCTGTTCCAAACTAACACAGTTAGGCTATCCTTTCAAACCCTTTTATTCACTTTTAATGATTGACCCCTTCCCATCGATCATTCCCCAATATTTATTGTTGCCATGAGGATCGCCCCCGGCATACAATGCCATCCGGCGAAAACTCTTTAAATATGGACAGGCCGCAACTTTTGTGGTAATAAATTTTAGGTTCTTGAGCTTGGGGTTTGAGGAGGGACTGGGTCCCGGATTTGTTTTGGAAATATAATCCCTTTCATCCCCTTGAATCCTTAAGCAGTTGGACTCTTTTTTAAATCAATCGGGGGTACCGTGTGGTCAACCATATAGGGATCGTCGTCAAGCCCAATAAACCCGAGGCGATCTCCTTAGTCAAGGAGCTCATCGAATGGTTGGGGCAGCGGAAGGTTCAGGTTTATCTGGATGAAACCATCACTCCTCCCATCCATCATCCATTCTCTTGTTCCAGTTCTGAAATGGGCCGGCGGGTTGACTTTCTCATCGTGCTCGGCGGCGATGGAACGCTGCTCAGCGCCGTCCGGGCGATGGCCGGAAAGAATGTTCCCATTCTGGGGGTGAACCTGGGTGGGCTGGGTTTTCTCACGGAGATAACCCTCGAGGAACTATACCCGGTCCTGGGGCGCATCCTCGAGGATAAAATGGAGACGGAGGGGCGCATGAAACTATGTGCCGCCGTCTTTCGTCGAGGGGAGCGGGTTGCGGATTATTCCGTTCTTAACGATGTGGTGATTACCAAAAGCGTCTTAGCCCGGATCATCAGTTTGCGGAATAGCATTAATGGGAAATATGTTACGACTTATAGGGGGGATGGGGTGATCATCTCCACCCCCACCGGCTCAACGGCGTATTCCCTCGCAGCCGGAGGCCCGATCGTCTACCCCACAATGGATTCCATCCTCATCACCCCCATCTGCCCGCATACTTTAACCAATCGGCCGCTGCTCATCCCCGATCAGGCCGCGGTGGAAATTACCCTGGAATCTGAGGAGGGCGACGTACGCCTGACCCTCGACGGACAGGTCGGCTGCGCCCTCTATCCCTTGGATCAGGTGGTCGTTACCAAGGCCATAGATTATGTTTCTTTCATCAAATCCCCCTTCAAGGATTATTTTCAAATTCTGCGCACGAAATTCAAGTGGGGGGAGCGCTAAAGGGCAGCCGGGGGACATGGGAAGTGCTTTCCGAGCTGAACATCAAAAATTTTGCGATCATCGACCAGCTCCGTGCCGAATTCGGGGCCGGCCTCAATGTCCTCACCGGCGAGACCGGCGCCGGCAAATCCATCCTCGTCGATGCCATCAACCTCCTGATGGGCGACCGGGCCTCTGCGGAAATGATCCGGACCGGCCAGGAAGAAGCTTCGGTGGAAGCCTTTTTCGAGCTAGGGGAGGAGGAAGGCCCCCAAATCCTCGAACGCCTGGCCGTGGACCAATCACAGGGATTGCTTGTCAAACGTCTCATCCACCGCGCGGGAAAGTCCCGGGCTTTTTTGAATGGAAGTTCCATCACCCTGAATATACTGGAAGAGTTGGGGGAAGAAATCGTTAACATATACGGCCAGCATGAACATCAGCATTTTCTCAATCCTCTCAGGCACGTAGATATTCTGGACCAATCCGGCAACCTTTTCCTCCGGCGACAAGCTTATCAGAAGGTTTATAACCAGTGGAAGGAGGCCCTCTCGGCCCTCGAAGAAATGGTGGACAGGGAAAAGAAACGATCCGGCCGGATGGAACTTCTGGATTTTCAAGCCAAAGAAATCGCTAAGGCCAACCTGAAGCCCCCCGTAGCCGGTAAGCCCAACGAAGAAGAGGATCTGGCCTCCGAGCGAACCCTTCTTGTGAATGCCGAAAAGCTTTACGCCACTGCCCATCAAGGCTTTGAGACCCTTTACGGGGAAAGCGGGTCCGTGGTCGAACGCCTGAAGTCAACCTTGCAGCGGCTGGGCGAAGGGGCCAAAGTTGATCCTTCCTTAAATCCCTTAAAATCCTCGATTGAATCCGCCCTTTTCCAGGTTGAAGATGCAGCCTCGTCCCTGCGCGCTTACCGGGAGAAAATCCAATTCGACCCCAAACGACTGGAAATGATCGAATCCCGGCTGGATGAGATCCAAAAACTCAAGCGAAAATATGGCGCCTCCCTGGAAGAGATTTTAGCCTATAAAAACAGAATCGAACAGGAGCTGAACGGCCTTGAGGGCCTAAAGGGGAAAATTGCCGACCTCCAGAAAAGTACCTCCAACCTCCACACCGAGGCCCTTGCTGCCGCCAGGGAGTTATCTTCCCAAAGGAAGGAAGTTGCCGGGGAACTTATCGGTAAAATGGAAACGGAGCTTTCCACCCTCGGCATGAAAAAAGTCCGCTTCGGGATCCAAATCGAATCCGAGCCGCTGGAAGAGCCTTCCGCAGGCCGAGAACCCGTCCCCCGTTTGAACGAAAAGGGCATGGACCGGGTGCAGTTCTTAATCTCCCCCAACCCAGGAGAAGATCTGAAGCCGCTTTCCAAAATCGCCTCCGGGGGGGAGCTTTCCCGGATCATGCTGGCCATGAAGCGAATCTTTGCCGAGGAAAGCAGGATCAAGACCCTGATTTTTGACGAGGTGGATGCTGGCATTGGGGGGGGGATTGCTGAAATCGTGGGGCGCAAGCTGAAGGAAATCTCCCGGCAGCATCAGGTCTTTTGCATTACCCACCTGGCTCAAATTGCCTCCTTTGCCGACATCCATTATAAAGTTGCCAAGAAAATCCAGGGGGGAAGAACCGTGGTGGAAGTGTGCCTGCTTCGGGGAACGGAACGGGAGGAAGAAATTGCGCGGATGCTCGGCGGAGTAAAGATAACCGGAAAAACCCTTGACCACGCGCGAGAAATGCTGAAAAATGCCCTCAGGGGATAAAAAATCCCAAGTCACGAGGGCGCAAGGCGGGAGGGTGGAATGACCCATAGGTCGATCCGCAAAGCCAAAATCACTGATGTTCGGGATATCCAGAAATTGATCGAACTTTCCGCCAAGAAAGGAGAGATGCTCTCCCGTTCTCTGAGTGAGCTCTACGACAACCTAAGGGACTACTATGTTTACCAGATTGAGGATCAGAATCAGATTATCGGCACCTGCGCCCTGCATATCTGCTGGGAAGATCTGGCCGAAATTCGCTCCTTGGTCGTCCGTGAAGAATTCAACCGGTTGGGGATCGGGACCAAACTCATCGAAGCCTGCCTCTCCGAAGCGATCAGCCTTGGGCTTTATCGGATCTTCGCCTTGACCTATAAACCCCGTTTCTTCCATAAGTTTGGCTTCAAACAAGTCGATAAGGCGGCTCTACCCCACAAGATCTGGGCTGATTGCATTAAATGCGCAAAGTTTCCTGAATGCGACGAAATTGCCATGCTTCTGGAGGTTTGAATTTATTGGGGCGCAGATTGGCGCGGATACTCGCAGATAGGGGTTTCAAGCTAATTGCCCCCCCAGCGCACTGAATCCTTGATAATAAGGAAAAAAAGGAATTTGCCATACAATTTAAGTAGCCTTCCGTATGCAATAAAAAATAATTATTCCAAATTGTTATAACTTTTTTTCATAAATAATCTTGACAAGAATAATCCCCCGTGGTAAACAGGTTTCCTTTAGAGGCAGCATACGAAAACTGTTTTGGATTTGCCCAGAATTAATCTTGAT
>CAZIDC010000084.1:0-5007 GCA_964537885.1 uncultured Syntrophaceae bacterium
TGGAGAATTCCGGACCTGAATATCGTGGATGGCATTCTGGCCATGGAAGGAGACGGTCCCTCCTTTGGAAATCCCAGAGAGGTTGGCAAGATCATCGCCGGGGAAAATGGGATCGCGGTGGATGCGGTCTGTGCTCGCCTGATTGGTTTCCAGAACCCGAGGTCCATCAAGTTAATCGATTTGGCTGAGAAGAAGGGCCTTGTAAACTTCGATCTGAATCATCCTCAATGGGATGGCCCATTCGAAGTGGTGGAGGATTTTATTCACCCCTCTACCTATACGGTAAACGTCCCCGGGAAAAAGTCTTCGTTTGCCGCGAACGCTGAAAAGGATTATCAATTCTGGACTGAGCTCGGCAAGGTAACCCCGGCCTGTCAGGAGGCGCTGTGCACCCAGTGCGGCGATTGTCCCCCGGCCTGTCCCTCAGGCGCCATCCTCTTGCAGCCCTATCCGCAGATAGATCCCCAAAAATGCATGAGCTGTTTTTGCTGTGTCGAGGCCTGCCCAGAGAAGGCTTTGACCATCCCCATGGCCGATGAGCTTTTGGAAAAAAGGGCCCGGATGGGTATGTAACAGCAGAGCCGTCAGCGGGGAAAATATTACAGCTTCCCCGAAGAGGCTGGAAACTCCTCCCGGGGAAGAGGGAATAGGCGAACGGACTCAAGTGGAACGGATTTCTTGCCGCATGAACATGGCGTAAGAGATGGCGAAGAATACAATGGTGATGGCGATCAACGAAATGAGATGGGGGAAAACGATGGTCATGCTTTCCGCCAGGGGGAGAGGGTTCTGGAAACGGGAAATGGAAAGCCTTTCCATAGGCCCCATCAAAAGCAAGGATTGAGTGGTCTTGCGCAGGGGGTCCAGGATGATGGTCGTGGCCTCGCTGTAAAGGGTCATCGGGGAAAAGAGAGAGAGGATCTTCCGGGTCTGTTCATGGTTAATCAGCAATTCCGGATTGGAAGAGGCAGCTTGTTGATCTACGGGGGAAATCACGTCGGCCATTACACTGGCCCCCAGGGCGACAAAAAAGGAAAAGAAGATCCAGCAGGCGATCGCCGCCAGAGCGGAGGTGGCCATGCTGCGGAATCCTACGGAGAACAGGATGGAAATTCCCAGCCAGAAACAGATGTAAAAGATGCTGATCACAAGATACGTCAGAAGACGCCAGACCTCTTCGGGCCCGGGCACGACCCCGATGAGCAGGAGACCGAGTCCCGAGATCAAAAGGACAATGGCCAGCATCATGATGGTAATGGTTATCGCCCCGGCCAGGAACTTGCCGTTGATGATTGAATCCCGGTAGATCGGCTGGGAAGCCAGCTTGCTGAGCGTCCGGGCATTCCTTTCCCGGTTGATGGCGTCGAACCCCAAGACGATGCCGATGAGCGGGCCGAAGAAAGCAATGAATTGGATCAGGGAAAAGAGCTTACCGGGAGAAGTAAACAGCATCAAAAAAACAAAGGTGGGCTTGGCGACATCTCTGAGTTCCTCCCGCAGCCCCGATCCCACCATAAAGGCCGTTACCAGGCTGACCATCAAGATCACATAAAAAAGGAGGATAAAGCGGGTGCTGCTGAAGTGATCCGCCAATTCCTTGCGACATATAGTGAGGATTCCGGTCACGATAACCCCTCCTTGAAATACTTCATGTAGATTTCCTCCAGGGTGTATTTCTCCTGACCCACCCCGAACTTTTCCTTGGCTAAGTCGTCGATTCGGCCTACGGCCACCATATTGCCCTTAATCATAATCCCCACCCGGTGGCTGATCTTTTGGACCTGGTCCAGCAGATGGGAGGAAAAGAAGACCGTTATTTTTTTATCCCGGCTGAGCGATTGGATCAATTCCAGCATTTGGTGCGAGCCGTCGGGGTCCAGGCCCAGCGTAGGTTCATCCAGGAAAACGAGCTGGGGGTCTTTGAGCAAAACTTCGGCAATTCCCAACCGTTGTCTCATTCCCCGGGAGTAGGCGCCGACCTTCTTGCGGTCATCCACCTGCAAGTCTACTGTTTTTAATATTTCGGCAATTCGGGACCGCGCGATCTCATCGGGAATGCCGTTGAGCCGGCTGATGAAAAGCAAATTCTGGACCGCGTTCATCTCGTCATAGAAACCTACGTTTTCCGGAAGATAGCCCACGATTCTTTTCACCTTCAGCGGCTCCCGGGTGGGATCAAACCCGCAGACCCAGGCTTTTCCTTCCGTGGGCTCACTCAGTCCTAAAAGCATAAGCAAAGTCGTGGTCTTGCCAGCCCCATTCGGACCCAAAAACCCGAAAACTTCCCCCCGAGAAATCTTCAGGTTCAGGCGGTCGACCGCAACCTGTTCCCAGTAGACTTTGGTTAAGTCCTGGGTTTCGATGACAGTCTGTCCGTTCATTTTACCGCCTCCCCAGCCAGAGGAATAGCCCGCCCAATCCGGCAATGACCACTACGATAATGATAATCCCAATCCAGCCCCAGGCGGCGGAGGTTTTAACCGAAACGCGGATCTCTACGCTCTTGCTGCTCCCTTTTTCTCCATCCGCCGAGAGACCGACGGAGTAATCTCCAACCAGCGCCTGGGCAAAGGGGGTGATCGTTACCTCCACCTGTTTCATCGCCCCGGTCTCCAGGGCATCAATCTTTTCCGGTTTGAATTCAACCTTCCAGTTTTCCGGCTTGAAGGAACTGAAGGAAACGCCTTTATTGACGGCCGAACCCGTGTTTTTAACGAAAAGGGACATGATCGCCGGTTTCCCGGCCATAGCCTCCAGGGAAAGAAGTCCGGTGGGGGTGCCGGCATCCAGTTTATAGATGCCCGTCAGAACGACCGTAAGCTTCACCTCCGCTTTCTTCTCGCCGGAACCGATCCAGACCATGATGGGGAAGGATCCGGATGTGGCGTCTTTAGCCGGGGTGACCTCGACCGCTACGGTTTGGCTCTGGCCTCCTTTGATCCGAAAACTCGATATTTGCTTCTGCTCGTAAGCCGGTTTGAAATTAACTTCCCATTTTTGCGGAACTTGGGCGGAGAGGTTGAAATTTTTATCGCTCTCGCCTTTGTTGGTGACTTCGAGTGAAAATTCAAACTTGGCGTCCGTCTGCCCCTGCAATACGGGGTAGGAAGTGGTGACCTGGATCTCCTCCGAAATCGGGGCTTTTTCCCGAACGGTGGCGGTAATCATCTGGGTGGAGGTAAACTTACCGTCCGCGGTTTGGGCGTCGACCTGGAACTGATAGGTTCCCGGCTTTACACTCTTGTCCGGCTCGGCTAAAAAGGTCAGGGTTCGATTTTTGGTTGCCGGAACCGGAACAGCATTAACCGTGAAATTCGGTGCCTTGATCGAGGCTTTCCAGCCCTTGGCGACCTGGGTAATTTTCAACTGGATATTCTCGTCGGTCCGGCCTTTGTTTTCGGCGATCAGTTCCATCCGGACCGATTCCCCGGGGGCGACGAAAATTCCCGAATACTCGGTATAAACAGCAATTCCCCGTTCGGGCCGGGGAATGTCTTTTTCTTTATACGTTTGGGCCAAAGCAGCCGCAAACCCGAAAAAGCAAAGCAATGGAAAAACCATCAAAGTTGCCAAACCTACCCGAGCTGAACTCCTCCGCATCATGTTCTACCTCCTGAGAAATATTTAAGGCTTTAAATTTTCATTATTTTTTAGAAGATTGACGGAATATCCCTTAATCGTGGAAATCCCTGCAGAATAAACTTTCCCTAAAAAAATTATTCTTCAAAATAATAATTATCCTTTGTTTTGTCAAGTCTATTCGTTATCCCGTCTATTCCTTATCCCCGCTTCCCTTGAAAGGTTTAGACCGGAAAGATTTTAAAAGCCTTCCCTGTTCAAAAGGAATCACCCATCAGGCCGCCCCGGCTTCTTTCAATTTGCCCACAATGGAATCCTTGTCCCAGGCTCCCATATGCCGGTAGACTTCTTTGCCGGTTTTATCGAAAAAGACCAAGGTGGGAATGACCTGGACACGGTATTCGCCGGCGAGCTCCTTGTGTTTATAAACATCGATAATCAGGACTTGCGCTTTACCGGAATATTCCTTCCCGATTTCGTTGAGAATGGGGCGAATCTGCCGGCAGGGCATGCAGCTATTCGCCCCAAAATCGACCAGAACGGGTTGGCCGCTTTGGATAGCTTTTTTGAACTCTTCGCTGCTATTGGTTGCGGGGGTCGGAGCCACGATCTTCTGGAGGCGCTGCTCATCTACCTCGATTTTAGCTTTTTCCTTGAGGGCAACGATGTATTCCTCCATTTTTTCTTTCCCCTTTGCCTCCCGCAGGGCATTTTCGATAAAAGGACCAACTTCGCTCAGGGTCTTGTTACCCAATTGTTCCCGGTGCTCGCGATAAAGGGCCTCAATCTCATCCTGGCCTACCGTTACTTTCTCCAGAACTTCCTTTTTTAAAAGCGCCTGGATCGTGGCTATATCCGCTTCTTCCCCCTTGGCTGCCGGGTCACCTTTTTGTCCCCGGCGCCGGGCTTCCTGCAGGAGGACTTCCTTGAGGATCAGCTGTTCCAGGAACTGCTTGGGGTCTTCTCTGAGCATGTCCTGGTAAGGCTCCGGCACTTTCGCCAGTTCCCGGCCGAATTGGGCTACGGTGATTTTTTGGTCATTGATGGAAGCCACTTTTTGCCTTTCCGGGTTCCAGGCCACAAATTTTAAATAACCAAACACGGCTGCTAACGCGACAATCCCCACGATCGGGATAACCCATTTGAGTATCTTTCCCGACTTGCCCATCAAAATTCTCCCTTCCGAATTTTAAAACGAATTCCTGCCGTCCTTGCGCCTTTACCAACCAAGGTCCAGGTTTAATAGGCTGGGTTATGGAGGGTGATGGAATGCAGGCCCGTTAATGGTTTGCAGGGCCAAATAAATATGGCCTTATTTGTATTTATGGAGTCAGAATAGCAGGAAATGCAGGATTTGTCTACGAAAGAATCTTTCTCCCTGCTTTTTCTCCCCCTTCCTGAAGAAACTCATCGGGTCCCCTATGTTTT
>CAZIDC010000084.1:5107-9196 GCA_964537885.1 uncultured Syntrophaceae bacterium
CCTTTCCGGCTTGACTGGCAAGGTATTGCATGTCCCCTTTGACAAACTGAGAGGTGCAAAGAGCAAGATTTTTATAAAAAGAGGTCCCACATCCCTGCTGGATTTTTTCCGAAAAATCATGAACCCAAGCGCCAAGATGCTCACTTAAAAACTTTTTTTGTTTCTGCAGGAGGTTCAGGACAACTTCGGCGTCTCCCCGTCCATGGGCCTTTATTTCCTCCTGGACCAGGAAGGACATGAATTCCAGCTCCACGGCAATATGGTCCGGCAATTCGTGGAAGTCCTCATCCATGGATAAGCCCATATCTTTATAAATATCTTGGACGGTGGCCGTGGAGTTCCCCATTACTTGTCTCTTTTTTTCGAGATAAACCGACCCATAGGGCGGGGCCAACAATTCATAAGGGCCGACGAAAAGCTTGGCATAGTCGACCAGAAGATCTTGTTCGTTTTCCTGGGAAAAAGAGAGTTTCAGCGCCCAGGCGTAGGCCACCGCTTCCTGGCAAATCGACTGGAAAGCCACACTCAGGTTTTCAAAAACCTTCTCATCCTCAAAGGCCTTTTGGGGACGATAATAGCAGGCCGCAAGGAGCCGATAACTGTCCGCCCGCAATTTTTCCCCGGCCACGAAGTTCTCCCGAGAGATTCCTTCCTCGACGGCCTTGCCCTTCCGGACGTTTTTCTGTTCCCTTAAAATGCTAATCTGATCCTCTTCTTCGGACCTTATTCGCGCTCAGGAATCCTAAGCCCTTTTTTCGGCCTTAAAGCTCCGAATATAATAAACATTTGGCTCGGTCTTCGCCTCAACTTTTAAACGGGAGGACTTATATTTCTTGAGCAGTTGACTCACCTCGCTCCTCTTATCGTTTAAATCGCCAAAGGTTCTGGCCTTGGCCGGGCAGGAGACCACGCAGTAAGGCAGCTCGCCCTTCTTGACTCGGTGCTCGCAGAAGATACACTTCTCCACAACCCCCTTGCGCCGCACGCTTTCATAATCCGGGTGCTGATAAAGAGTACGATGAGGGGGGGTATCCCCTGCTTTTTTGGCAATTTCCGCACCGGAACCCGTGCAGTCTTTAATTAACTCTTTATCATCCCGAAAGAACCCGTGAGGCTCGGCATCGAAATCATTAAAGCTGATCACACTGTATGCCGCTTTACCCTTCTCCACATCCATACTGCTATACGGGCAGGCTTCCTGGCACTGCTGGCATCCGATACACCTTTCATCGCTGTGCATGGTGATCCCGTCTTTGGTTTTGAACATCGCCTTCTTGGGTTTTACCGGGCAGGCTTTTACACAGGGGGCATTGGTGCAGTGATTACACAGGACCGGTACTGCCGTAAATTTTACCTCCGGGAAACGCCCTTCGGTTTTATAAATAAAATCTGCCCAGTTAAAGGTCTGCCCTTTGACCCGGTCAGGGGTATTGTTCTCCGTTTTACAGGCGATAGCGCACGAACCGCACCCCACACATTTCTGCAGATCAATGACCATACCATATTTAGCCATGATTCAACCCTCCTCTATATTTCTTATAACCTTTCAATTTTTACGCCGGTGAAACCGCCATTTCGGGCCGTGCTTCCAGTCAGGCGGTCATAATCGTCGGGCATCAGCTCGTTGTTGTTTCCCCCTCGAGGAACGGCCTTATGGTAGTCCTTGGCCGCAACTTTACCGTAGGCCCAATGGCCTTGGCCGAAACACTTGGTCACGGTTCCTGGGCGCACCCCTTCCCATAGCTTGGCTTTGACCACGATGCTCCCCATGGGTGAACTTACTTTAACCGTATCCCCGCTTTTTACGCCGAGCCGGGCTCCATCGGTTGGGTTGATCTTCAAGACATCTTCCCAGCTTTCATCGCCTACATCCACCTTCTTGAATTCCTGGTACCAGGTACAGTTCTGACTCCTTCCTTCCTGGTTTAGTCTGGACTTGTAATCGATGAAGGTGTAAGGGTAGGAGGCAAAATCACCCCACCGGAAAGGTGATTCGTAGTGGGGGACGAAGGCCTTCTCGCCCCTGGCTTCATAGTTGCAGGTTTGGAGAATGTCATCAATGGTCGTTTTGTGTTTATCGGCATGTTCTTTCAGGGCTTTCTTCAGGGTTTCGCTGTAAAATTCAAATTTCTTGGTTACGGTTCCAAATTTACCCCATAGCTGCTTGAATTTATAAGGCTCGGAGTTATAGATGCCCTTCTTCTTGAAATCTTCCCAGCCGGCAATCGTATCTCCTTTAAGGGGTTCTTTGGGATCCCAGATGGGCTTAGTCATGATTTTAACAGTAATTTCGGCAAATTCTTCCGCATTGGTAGGCGTCTTTCCCGTCTCCGGGTCTTTGAACTCCTTGGCGAAATAGTCATAAAGATTACTCCATCCTTTGGTTTTCAATTTTTCGGCCAGGAGCCACATGATCTCGGTTTCATCCGCCTTTACCTCCCACATCCTCTTCACCACCGGCTGCTGGATGGATAAATACCCGTGGAGGTTGGCCACGCTCTTTATACCGGATAACTTCTCGGTGGCATGGTGGGCCGCCGGAAGGACGATATCGGCGAACTGGGTCATTTCTGACGGGTTGGTCACGATGTGGGCAAAAAACGGGATCTTGGCCAGGGCCCTTTCCCACCGCTCTGCCCCGGTGCAGGAAAAAGCGAAATTGTTCCAGTAACCAATGGCGACCTTAATATCATAAGGGTCATCTTTTAAGACGGCATTGGCAATGTTGTTAGTAACGACCCCTGAGCCAGGCTTGCCGGCGGCAATGACCGGGAAGCTTTTGGTCCCTCTCTGGTCGATCTTTTTATGCTTCCCTCCTTTTTTAGCGAGGTCATCTAAGTAAGCATCGGCTTTGGGCAAATTGTCGGAAGGGACTTTAGGGCTTCTTGAAGTGCCGCCTTCATGGTCAACCGAACCAACGAGCCCGTTTAAAGCATGAATGGCCAAAGAGGCATACGATCCACGCGGGCTCATGACCGGACCGGGACCCATCCATACTGCCACCTGGGGGGCCGCTTTACCCATTCCTTTCGCCACCTTGATTATTTGCTCGGCGGCGATCATGGTTCGACCCTCAGCCCACTGCGGTGTTCTATCCTTGAGCTCTATGTTCCACCATTTAACCAGGCCGGAAGTATGTTTCTCGGCAAAGGAAGCTTCCTCAACCGCCTGGCCTGCTTTAAATAAATTCTTTCCCTCTTTGAAGTCTCCCACAAATTCCCTGTTCCAAAGACCTTCGGTTAGGATTACATGGGCAATGGCCGTGGCTAAAGCCCCGTCTTCCCCGGGCTTTACAGGCAGCCACTCATGAGCCTTGGCCGCAGAAGTAGAAAGTCTGGGGTCGACGACCACCACCGTAGCCTGATCGAGAAGACTACCAAATTTGGTTATGGCATTGGGAACCTGCCGGTTGGAAGAAACAGGGTCGCATCCCCAGATGAGCAGATATTTGGTCCGGGTAAGGTCGTAGTCCCTGTAACCCCAAAATCCTTCGGTATAATAAGGCCCAAACTTTTCCGCTTCCGCACAGATGGAGCTATGGGAGAGATTATTGGGTGAACCGAAGACTTTGGCTACTGTTCCATAAGGGATGTAGGTGGTCAGGGGGGAATATCTGCCCCTCATGAGCATAAATTTATGACTTTCATTGTTTTTCCGAAGTTCCATCATCTTTTCAGCGATGGTGCCCATGGCTTCGTCCCAGGAAATGGGAACAAATTTCGGGTCAATTCCCCGCCCTTTCTGCGGGTTTGTCCTTTTCATCGGAACCTTAATCCGGTCAGGGTCATAGAGTTGTTGCAGGAGGAGATGACCACGGGGGCAAACGTATCCACTATGTGACTTGGAGTATTGATTCCCTCTTACCTTCACGGCTCTCCCATTCTGGGTGAAAATCTCAATGGGGCACCACGTAGTGCATCCCTGGCAAGCAGTGGGGATCCACCTGCCGGGGATTTCTCCGATCGCCTTCTTCTCCTCGGTTTTGGCCAAAGCATTCAGAATCGGAAAATTCAAAGCCACAACTGCGCCGGCGGCCAGGCCCGCCTTCAAGAAATCCCGTCTCTTAACCTCCATTTGCCTCCCTCCTTT
>CAZIDC010000085.1:0-6543 GCA_964537885.1 uncultured Syntrophaceae bacterium
GTGCAAAAAACCAAAAAGGGGTAGGCGTAACGGATAAAAGTCCGGTAATCGAACAAAAGGATCAACGTTGCCAACCCGACTCCTATCAGCAGCCAATAAATCTGTTTCATAAAGAGAGGGGTACCATTCCCCGTATGAGGATAGGTTGAACTGTAAATATTGAAGACACCGATGATGGAGATGAGGATAGTCGTCACCAGAAGGGTCCAGTCAAAATTCATGACGAGCCGGCGGTCAAACATAAGGCATCTCTCCGGTTTCTTCCTTCAAGAGTTCAGTCCGGGATGAAATCCCAAGACATTTTAACATAAGTTACAAGAATCTTGACATCTCCTTTTGCATTCAATAAACTTGCTTATTCTCCAAATATCCTTAAGGCCAACGGACTTAAATCCCTCCCCACCTCCCTTTTTCAAAGGGAGGAGAAATATTTCCCCCTTTTCTAAAGGGGGATGAAGGGGGATTAGACGGGCCGCGGACCAACGAGCTAAAGTGGAAAAAAAATGAAACCCTCGGTTTTTGCCGCTGCAGGGGTGGGGATTTTTTGTTTGAATTCCATGGGTGGAGAAGCCGCTTTTAACCAGCAGAAGAAAGGAGGGAAAATGTGTGGAATGTAGACCAACTTGAATTTTTAGGATTTTCGATCCGCGGGAAAGATTATGACGCCAAATTTTTTGGAGTCAGGGCGATAATCCCTCCGACTCCTGAGGCCCCGTACTGGGAAATTGAGTTTGAAGATGGCAGCAAGATGGTAACGAATGATGTCATTTCATTCCGCTTTACAAAGAAGAAAATGAAATAAGAAATTGGATCGAGAAGGGAGTTTAGAACTTAACTCGCAATAGGCTTCTCAGGAAAAGTCCTTTGAGCCAAAGGGAGGGAAGCATGGCTGATAAAAACAGAACATCGTCTGAAAAATTTACCAAGAGAGTCAAATTTTTTCTTTCGCTGGAGCCGGTGAGAATCATAGAAGGGACCGTAACCCTAACGAGTTTGAAAGGCCGGCTTTCGGATATGGTGAATGATGAGCGGACCTTTCTTTCCGTCCAGGATGTTGCCGTGCCCGACGGATGGATTCAATCGTTCTCTAAATTCATTTTATTGAATAAGAAAGAGATAAAAGCAATGGTGGAAATTGATTAAATTTCTGGAGGTTTAAAACACTTGGTCAAGAAGGGAGATAAACGGTTCCTTTCATTCTTGGGGTTCGGGGGGGGGTTGCCGGACCAGTTGGAACGGGGAGGGGCCGCCATTTTTTCTCCCGTAAAAAGCTTCCAGAACTTTCCGGGCCACCGGAGCGGCGGCGGCTCCGCCATGTCCTCCGTGTTCGATCATGGCCACCACGGTGATCTGGGGCTGGCTGGCCGGAGCGAAACAGGCAAACCAGGCGTGGTCCTGGAGGTCCGGAGAGGAAGATTCACTGCGCCCTTCCTTCCTTTGAATAACCTGGGCTGTGCCTGTCTTGCCGGCTACGTCGAATCCCACGATGCGCGCCCTTCCGCCGGTTCCGCCCGGTGAATTCACCACTCCCCACAGAGCCTCGCTAACGATGGCCATCGTTTCCGGGGAGATGGGGATATTCTTTAATACCTGCGGCGGGAATTCTTTGATCATCTCACCCTGGGGATCCCTGACGTATTGGACGATCCGTGGCTGGTAAAGCCTTCCCCCGTTGGCTAATGCCGAAAGAACGCTGGCAATCTGGAGGGGGGTGACCAAATTGAACCCCTGGCCGATGGCGACCGACAAAGTTTCCCCCGCCTGCCAGGGGATGCGGAAACGTTTCATCTTCCAGGAGGAGGTGGGGATTAAACCGGGTTTTTCATGCCCGAGGGGAAATCCGATTGGCCGGCCCAGACCCATCGCCGTGGCGTATTTGGCAATGCGGTCCACTCCCAAGCGCAAGCCGACGTTGTAAAAATAAACATCACAGGATTCGACAATGGCCCGGCGCAGGTTGACCCTCCCGTGTCCCCCCTTTTTCCAGCAATGATAATCCCGATTGCCGAACGGCAAGGCCCCCGTACAGTGGAAAGCCGTTTCAGGAGTAATTATTTTTTCCTCCAGCCCGGCGATGGCGGTGATGATTTTATAGACCGACCCGGGTGGATACTGGCCCTGGGTTGCCCGGTTCTGCAAAGGGCGCACTGGGTTGCCGACGATGCTTTTCCAGTTTTCCATAGAAATTCCCCGGGAGAAAAGATTGGGGTCAAAATCGGGCTTGCTGGTTAGGGCCAGGATGTCTCCGTTTTGCGGGTCCATGGCGACCACGGCCCCTTCTTTCCCGGTCATGGCTTCCTCAGCCGCCTTTTGCAGATCGAGATCCAGGGTGAGGAAAAGGTTGTTCCCAGGGTTGGGTTCCACATTGCCCAGGATCCGCATCTTTCGACCCAGGGCATTGACTTCGATTTGCCGCCCGCCGTTCTCCCCCATCAGGTCGCTTTCGAATTTCTGCTCGATTCCGTATTTGCCGATGAGGTACCCCATTTTATGATTGAGGAATTCCTCTTTTTCGAGTTCCTCCTCGCTGATCTCTCCAAGGTAACCGATGAGGTGGGAAGCCAGATTCCCATAGGGGTAATTCCGCCGGATCACTACATCCACCATTAATCCCGGAAGGTCGAGGCGGCGGGTCTCCACCAAGGCCAGTTCTTGACGACTGATATCCGTTTTCATTTTTACCGGTTGGGGGGAGGAGATTCGCCGGTTTCCGTTGAGCTTGGCCTTAACTTTTTCCGCGTCGAGAGATAGGGCCTGGCTTAGCGCCGGGATCAAGGCCTGCAGGTCGGAGACGTCCTGCCGGTAAAGGGAGACATCGAAGGATGGAAAGCTGTCCACTAAAGGGATTCCTCCCCGGTCGTAAAGGATGCCCCGGGGTGCGGGAACATCCTGGATGCGAATGCGGTTATTTTCCGAAAGGTTCCTGAAATAGTCTCCCTTGATGATCTGCAAGTAACAGAGGCGGGAGAAGATCAGGGAGAAGGCCACGATGATGACGATGTTGACATAAGCAAAAATTGAGGAGGGTTCGTGGGTTCCGTTTTTTCCCAGTTTCAGGCTCATAGCGATTGGGTCGGCTGGGATGTTTCCACCCGCGGAAAGGTGTCCAGCTTTTTAAAAAGATAAAAAAAGGGCCAGCAAAGGGCACAGGTAATCAGGACCTGGGGTAAAATCCAGGCCGGCGACGGCAGCGACCAATCATTATGGATTCCTAAGGCCGGAGGAAGGAAAATCAGGAGGAGAGACTGAACTCCCATCGACAGGGCCACGAGAGTCGTCCGGAAGGTGATCGTCTCCCCCATAATTAAAAATTTGGCCAGGAGCTTGATGAGAAAAAAAACACTGAGATGGATGAAGAGAAAGAGACCAAAGGGGCTACCGGAAAAAGTGTCGTAAAGGAGGCCGCAGAAAAGGGTCAGGATCGATCCGGGCATCAAGGGGAGAGAGGTTCCTAAGTAGGTGATGAAGATCAAGATTAAATCCGGTTTCATAAAATTGGGGAAGATGGCACTGGCCATCGTTGACTGGAGAAGGGCCAGGAGATAGGCAATGGCCAGCAGGATGAGCGCGCGTACCATGGTCAGCTGGGCCTCGCGCCGGTCATTCCGCCCCCCGGGCTAAAAGGGAGGGAGAGGGTGAAATGATGCTTGAAGCATAGGGCCAGGTTCCGGATGATAGAACGTTTGCTGCTTAAAATATAAACCCGCGGGGGGGCGAAGAAAATTTCATCGCCGATCTTCTGCACGGGCAGAGGGGCTCCGTCCTCGCGCCCCCTTCGGCCGAGCCGCTCGGCCTCGAAGATGGGGACGATCTTATCCTTCAAGCGCAATTCCGTATCCACAAAGAAAAGAGCCAGATGAGGAATTAAATCTTCCATGCGGCTCAAAAACTCGTGGACTTCGTCGGCCTCGATGTTTTTGGGGGGGGAAGATTTCACTTCGAGGTAAACCAACCGCCCTTCCATCGAGGCGATGACGTCGTAGTCTCCGCCGTACCGAGTCCCTCGGCAGCGCAGACCGTAGAGGGCGGCACAGGAGAATTCTTTCCGCAAGACCTCGGCCATGAACCATTCGAGGGTTGGGCCGAGGCTGGTTGTCGGGAGAGAGCGGAAGCGGTAGCTGCGGCCTCCGGTGGGATCCACCAGCCTTAGATCGATGAGGGAGCGCAGGTATTTCCTTCCCGTTTCCGGAGAAGAAAAGCGAACGACCTCGGAAACCCGAAAGTTTCCTTTACGGCTGAGAACCTCCCGGAGAAAGAGGCGGAAGGAATATCGATGGAAGAGATCGTAGAAGTGAGCCCTTTCTTCATCGGAAAAACTCGGGGGAAAAAGCAAATGGTGGGAGGGATTTTCCCGGTAAGAATTTAGCCCGCGGCGCCGCAGCATCCCCCGTAACTCAGAGAACCCCTGGAGCCCGCCTTCCTTCAAGGAGTTCAAATCTTCACGCAAACTTAGGACTTCTCTTTGCAGATATTGAAGGATATGATGATTGTCTTTTTCTGACATGGCCAAGATAGTGTGAGTGTTTAGTGTCAGTGTCAGTGATAAAAAAGACTGGCACTAACCACTGACACTATTTTTCTATAATATACAACGGCTCAGGGAAAAAAACAACGCGTTACTTGCGCCAGAACTCGGGGAACAGGATTACCAGAAGGGTATAAATTTCCAGCCGTCCGAAGAGCATGCAGGAAGTTAAAATCCATTTCGACGCTGTTGGGAGATGGGCAAAGTTATCCATGGGCCCGACCTGACCCAAACCGGGGCCGACGTTGCCCAGGGTCGTGGCCACGGCGGACACGGAAGTGAGGATGTCGGCTCCCAAAAGCGATACGGCCAGAGAAGCCAGAACGAAAAGACCGATGTAAAGAAAAAAGAGCCCCAGGATCCCGTTCAGGGTGGACTGGGAAATCACTTTTCCCCCAAGCTTCACCGGGACTACGGCATGGGGGTGGACGAGCTGATAGAGTTCCCTCGCTCCCTGCTTAATCAACACAATAATCCGCACGCATTTAATGGCCCCGCCCGTGGACCCGGCACATCCCCCGATAAACATCAGGGACAGCAGCAAATATTGGGAGAAGGCCGGCCATTTCTCAAAATCGGCCGTTGTATAACCCGTGGTGGTCTGGATGGAGACAACCTGGAATAGGGCCAGGCGGAAGGATTTTAAAAGGTCTCCGGGCAGATTGGACCACAGATTAAAAGTAATGAGAAGGGTGGATACGAGAATAACCCCCGTATAGAAACGAAACTCGGGGTCGTCCTTCAAGGCCCTGAAATGGCCCCTGAGAAAAAGATAGTGGAGAGAAAAATTGGCCCCGGCTACAAACATGAAAAAGGTGATCGCGTACTCGATGAAGGGGCTCCGGTAAAATTCGATACTCTCATTCTTCGGCGAAAATCCGCCCGTAGCCATCGTGGTGAAAGTGTGGCAGAGGGCATCGAAGAGATTCATCCCCCCAAACAACATTGTCAGCACCTGAACCGCTGAAATGAGGACGTAAACTTCCCACAAAATCCTTGCCGTATTGGAAATCCTCGGGCGGAGTTTATCGGCCGTTGGGCCGGGAACCTCGGCTTTGTAAAGCTGCATTCCCCCAACACCCAGGAAGGGAAGAACGGCAAGGGATAAAAGGATGATCCCCATTCCCCCCAACCACTGGGTGAGAGCCCGCCAGAAGAGCACCCCATGGGAGTTCTTCACAATATCGGTCATGACCGTTGAGCCGGTAGTCGTAAAACCGGAGGCGGTTTCAAAACAGGCATCCGCCAGAGAATCAAAGGTTCCCGTGAAGAGGTAGGGAAGGGCGCCGAAAAAGGTGGCGCTGATCCACCCGAAGGCAACGATGGCGAAGCCATCCCGGTGGGTGAGGTCGCGGGACGACCTTTTAAATAAAAGCATCATCAAGCCGCCGCTGGAAGCGGTGATGGCAATGGAAAGGGAAAATCCCCCGGCGTGGGGTTCCTGGTAGATAAAGTTCACCAGCAGGGGAAGAAACATAGAGCCGGCCAGGAGGAGGTTTAGAAACCCCAGCAGGTTTAAGAGGGTGGAAGGGGACACGTTTACCAGTACTCCAGCTTGACCATGAGCGCTTTTTCCACCTCCCGGATGGCGGTAGCCAGGGCGAAGATCATCACCCGGTCTCCCGGTTGAATGACCGTGGATCCGTTGGGGATAATCACCTCCGGCCCCCGAACTAAAGCGCCCACGATGGCATCCTTGGGGAAATCCAGTTCCCGCAGCGGCCGGCCTACGATGTCCGAGGTTTCCATGGCCACCGCTTCAAAGGCTTCAGCGTTTTCTTCCGGCAGGGAGGAGATGGAAAGGATTTTCCCGCGGCGGAGAAACTGCATAATTTTATTGACGGCGGCCAGGCGGGGACTGACCACCACGTCGATCCCGATGGAATGGACCAGGGGGGAGTATCCCACTTTATTCACCAGAGTAATGACCCGACGGACTCCCATTTTCTTGGTCAGGAGGGAGATCATCACATTCGTCTCTTCATCCTCGGTGACGGCAATGAAGGTATCCATCTGCG
>CAZIDC010000085.1:6643-9136 GCA_964537885.1 uncultured Syntrophaceae bacterium
GACAGCACATCCGGTCCTTTGGGAATAAAAACCTTATCTCCCTTTTGGACGGCAACGATTAAAATACCCGATTGGGGATACAGGCGGGCAGTTTCCGCGAGGGTTTTCCCGGCCATGGGGCTATCAGGAAGCAAAGGAAGGCCGACCATGCGTACCTTGCCATCGGCAAAGTCCACCACCTCCACGGCTCCCGGGACCTCCATTAACTTGAGAATCATCTCCACCACTTCGTGGTCCGGGTTGATGACTAAATCGATGCCCAGGTGTTCTTTGCCGAAAAGGGGGAAAATGCTGGAGTATTCCGGATCGCGGACCCGGGCGATTTTCTTAGGGACGCGGGCCTGGACACCCGCCACCAAGCAGGAAATCATGTTTACTTCATCGCTGTTGGTCACCGCAATGACCATCGAGGCTTCGGATATCCCGGCCTGGCGTAGAAGGCTGATGGATCCTCCGCTGCCATGGATGGCCTGAACGTCGAGGGTATTCTGGACGCGGCGGATCTTTTCCAGGTCGCGGTCGATGACTACGACGTCCTTCTTTTCCTGGGAAAGCCGGGAAGCCAGATGATACCCGACTTCTCCCGCCCCGATGATGATGATGCTCATCTGCTCCGCCGTTTCCTGGAGAGAAGATACCCTTGCTCTAAGAACTTGGAAATCATATTTTGAGCCCGGTTCAATGTCAAGGTCAAAATTAGCTGTTTGAGTCTGATAATTAGCCCGATAATTAGTCTTGACACTTTTTTGGACGTTGTGGTAGATTCCGCCTCGAATGAATAACCGTTCGGCGGTCGAAAGAGAGACAACAATCTTTGGCGCAGGAACAAAAGAACTTTCACTGGCTTAATTTTTTAGCCGTCTTTACTTTACTATTCGCCTTCTGGGTTATTCTCTCCGGATTTTTTGATTTATTTCATCTCTCCCTGGGGGTAATCTGCTCCGCCATTGTATCTTATGGCTCCTATGACCTTATCTTTACCCAGACCAATTTAAGAAATTTAAAAGAGAGGCACAGGGCCGGGAAAAATTTCTTCCTCTACCTCCCCTGGCTGATGTATCAGATCTACCTGGCCAATGTCCATGTGGTTTACCTGGTCTGGCATCCGCGAATGCCCATCGATCCCAAAATCATCTGCTTCAAAACGAAGTGGCATACCGACCTCGTCTTAGTAACCATGGCCAACTCCATTACTCTGACACCGGGAACGATTACTCTGGACATCCGGGAGGGGGAATTCTATGTCCATGCCCTGAGCAAAAAGGTTGCCGACGACCTGTTTGGCGGGGAGATGCAGGACCGGGTGGGTAGAATTTTTGGGGAAGAGGATTGGCGGCGCGATGAATGACTTTTTTCTGTGGATGTCCATGATCTTGGCCCTCCTGGTATTCATATGCCTCTACCGGGGTATCTTTGGCCCCGGCTTTCTGAACCGCATCGTGGCGGTAAACGTCATTGGCACCAAGATCGTGGTGATTATCACCCTTATGGGGTTCGTCTATCAACGCGTAGATATGTTCGTAGACACTTCCCTCGGTTATGCCCTGTTGAACTTTGTCGGCACCCTGGCGGCGGCCAAATACTTAGAAAGAAGGGGTATGATTTGATCCTCGAAATCCTATCTGGATTACTGGTGATCATCGGAGTTTTTCTCTTTGCTTCGGGAACCCTGGGGTTAATTCGTCTGCCTGATTTTTATTGCCGGATGCACGCCACCGGAAAGTGCGATACCCTGGGTGCTCTTCTCGCCCTTACCGGCCTGGCGCTTTACAACGGCTTCAACTTAGTGAGCCTCAAGATTATTTTCATCGTGATCTTTATTTTCGTGGCGAATCCAACGGCCACCCATGCCATCGGCCGCGCGGCCTTGGTCAATGGCGTAAAGCCATGGACCAAAGAGCCGGAGCAGGGCAGTGCCCGAGAGGCTTCAGAGGAGAAAGCCTAATGATCTGGCCTTTGGATTTTATCCTTTTGATTTTTGTGGTGATCTGCGGGATCGCTGCGATTACCGTAAAAGACCTCTTGAGCGCGGTCATCATCCTGGGGGCGTACAGCTTCTTCATGGCCCTGCTCTGGGGGGAGATGGGGGCCATGGACGTGGCCTTTACCGAGGCTGCGGTTGGGGCCGGGGTGAGTACGGTCTTTTTTATTGCCGCTGTATTTAAAACCACAAGGAGGTCGAAGGATTGAAGATTTTTGCTTTCCTTGTCGCTCTCCTGACCGGCGGGCTGTTAATCTACGGGATAAAGGATATGCCTAAATGGGGGGATCCCCATTCTCCAGCCAGCCTTCATGTTTCTCCCCGCTACATTGAGAAAACCATTGAGGAGACGCATACGTGGGATATGGTGACTTCAGTCCTCGCCGATTATCGGGGGTATGATACCCTGGGGGAGACAACGGTGATTTTTTCGGCCGGGATTGCCTGCCTCTTGCTTCTCCGGAGAGATAATTAGTGATCATCCAGTACGAAAACGTCATCATCAAGACCAT
>CAZIDC010000086.1:0-9118 GCA_964537885.1 uncultured Syntrophaceae bacterium
TGAAAGAGTTAGGCTGATTGTCGTTTCGATGGTTCTGTTATGCAGCCTTTTGCTGGATGGTTGCGAACGCCAAGGACCACTCCCGCCGCCCCCTGTCCCGGAAGTGGCCACCGTGACAGTCCAGACGCAGCGGGCTGTGCTTACCAATGAATTACCGGGTCGCACTTCTCCATACCGGGTCGCGGAAATCCGGCCACAAATAAGCGGGATCATCCAAAAACGTTTGTTCGATGAAGGCGCGGAGGTCAATGCAGGCGCCGTGCTTTATCAGATTGATCCCGCCCATTTCCAAGCGGCGTACGACAATGCCGCGGCGAACCTCGCCGTTACGCGGAAGGCTCCCGACCGGGCGCGGGCCGCGCTGCAAGCGAGTATCGCCGGCGTCACGCGGCAGCGGGCCACTCTGAAGCTCGCCCGGACGAACGTCCAACGATTCGAGGAGCTGTTCAAGGACAGAGCCGTCTCTGCCAGCCAGCGCGACCAAGCCGTGACCGATGTCGAAGTGGCCGAGGCCACGTTACGGGCTGCCGAGGCGCAGGTGGAAAGCGACCGGGAAGCGGTGGCTGCGGCCGAGGCGGCCATCCAGCAGGCGGAAGCGGCGCTTGAGACGGCCCGGATCAATCTGGGATACGCCCGGGTCACAGCACCCATCTCCGGGCGCATCGGCAAATCCAATGTGACGGATGGCGCACTCGTGGCGGCCTATCAGGCTCTCGCCCTGGCAAGCATTCAACAGATAGACCCCATTTATGTGGATGTGCCCCGATCCACCACCGAATTGCTGCGCTTGAAACAGAGATCGGAAAGGGGCCGCCACATAACCGAAGGGAAAGACCAGAGAAAGGTCAAGCTGCTTCTCGAAGACGGAACACCATATCCATTGGAAGGCATACTGCAATTCCGCGACGTCACGGTGGACCCGACGACCGGGTCCGTTATCCTGCGGATGGTATTCCCCAACCCGAAATCTATCCTCCTTCCGGGAATGTATGTCCGGGCCGTTGTGCAGGAAGGGGTTGCGGAACGGGCCATCTTGGCCCCTCAGCAAGGGGTGACCCGGGATCCCAAAGGAAACCCCATCGCGTTGATCGTGGACGAATCCGGGAAGGTTCAGCAGCGGATGCTGACGCTCGACCGCGCCATCGGTGACAAATGGCTCCTCTCCTCAGGCCTTGCGCCCGGCGATCGTCTGATCGTCGAAGGCCTGCAGAAAGTGCGGCCGGGGGACGCCGTGAAGGTTGTCCCTTTGAATGACCGCAAGGATAGTGGGAGTCCTGCGAGTACGAAACCGCCATCCCAAGCGTCGAAGTAACGGAGGAGCTTGATGTTATCGAAATTTTTCCTGGATCGTCCGGTTTTCGCGTGGGTCATCGCCATCATCATCATGCTGGCGGGCGGCCTGGCCATATACAATCTGCCCATATCCCAGTATCCCCCCATCGCTCCCCCCTCGATCTATATTCGGGCCGTTTATCCAGGGGCCTCGGCGGAGACCGTGGAAAACAGCGTGACCCAGATCATCGAGCAGAAGATGACCGGCCTGGACCAGATGCTGTACCTGTCAGCCAAAAGCGATTCCTCCGGTATGGCCCGCATCGAGCTTACCTTTGCCCCGGGGACCGATCCGGACCTCGCCTGGGCCAAGGTGCAGAACAAACTCCAGCTTGCCATGGCGAGCCTGCCCGAGGTGGTGCAGCGCCAGGGCATCACGGTCGGTAAGTCCACGAGAAACTACCTGATGATGGTGGGCCTGATCTCGGAAGACGGCAGCATGGATAATGCTGACCTGGGAGACTATGCGCAGTCCAACATCGAGAAGGTCCTGGCGCGGGTGCCGGGTGTGGGCGAGGTAGAGATCTTCGGTTTCCAGTATGCCATGCGGATCTGGCTGGATCCCGACAAACTGACCGATTATCATTTGACGGTGGAAGAGGTCATTACGGCGCTTCGGGCCTACAACGTGGAGGTCTCCGCCGGCCAGTTCGGCGGGGCGCCGGCGGTGAAAGGCCAGCGGTTGAACGCCTCCATCATCGTCCAGAGCCTTCTTAAGACCCCTGATGAGTTTGCCGCCATCCCCCTTCGCATCAACCCGGACGGTTCCATCGTGCGGGTCAAGGATGTGGGACGGACGGAATTGGGGAGCGACGTCTATGATGTCAAACCAAATTACAACGGCAAACCTTCCGCCGTCCTGGCCATCCGGCAGGCCGCCGGCGCCAATGCGCTGGATACGGCCGATGCCGTAAAGGCGAAGATGGAGGAATTGAGCAGGTACTTCCCCGCCGGCATGAAGGTCGTCTATCCTTATGACACGACCCCCTTCGTGAAGGTGGCCATCGAGGAGGTGGTCAAGGTCCTCTTGGAGGCGATTCTGCTGGTGTTTTTGGTCATGTATCTTTTCCTGGGAAACATCCGGGCCACGCTGATCCCGACCATCGCGGTGCCGGTCGTGATCCTGGGAACCTTCGCGGTTCTGGGGTTTTTCGGGTTTTCCATCAACATGCTGACCATGTTCGCCATGGTGCTGGCCATCGGACTCTTGGTGGACGATGCCATCGTGGTGGTGGAGAACGTCGAGCGGATCATGAGCGAGGAGGGACTCCCGCCTAAGGAGGCGACCCGGAAATCCATGGGCCAGATCACCAGCGCCCTGATCGGGATCGGGCTGGTGCTGGCGGCGGTGTTCGGTCCCATGGCGTTCTTCGGCGGCTCCACCGGTGTGATCTACCGCCAGTTTTCCGTGACCATCATTGCTTCGATGCTTCTTTCGGTTGTAGTGGCTCTGATCCTGACGCCGGTTCTCTGCGCATCGCTTCTCAAGCCGGTGGGAAAGGGGCATGAGGCTGCGGAGGCCGGATTCTTCCTTTTTCGGCCCTTTTTCCTGTGGTTCGACCGCATGTTCTATCGGGTCAGGGAAAAATACCAGGCCATGGTCGGCCACATGCTTACCAGGAAACTCCGCTACCTGTTTATCTACTTTCTGATCGTGGCGGCATTGGGATTCCTGTTCCAGCGAATGCCCACCGCCTACCTCCCCGATGAGGACCAGGGGTTTCTGCTCACTCAGGTGTTGATGCCGACGGGCGCCACCCTGGAGCAGACCCAGAAAGTCATAGGGGAGGTCCAGCGTTATTTCCTGGAGAATGAAAAAGAGGCGGTGGAATCCTGTATGGCCATTTCCGGCTTCGGCTTTTCCGGCAGGGCACAGACCAACGGCATGGTATTTACCAAGCTCAAGGACTGGAAGCTCCGCGACCGGGCGGACCTGAGAGTAAAGGCCATTGCCGGAAGGGCCATGGCGGAGCTTTCGAAGATCCGAAACGCCATGGTGTTTTCCTTCCCGCCGCCTTCCGTCGTCGAGCTGGGCAATGCCAAGGGGTTCGACTTTCAGTTGCAGGACCGGGGCGGCTTGGGCCATGAAGCCTTGATGGCGGCCCGCAACCAGCTCCTCGGCATGGCCGCACAGGAGCCGAGATTGACGGCTGTCCGGCCCAACGGTATGAATGATGTGCCTGAATACCGGATCGACGTAGATTGGGAAAAGGCAGGCGCCCTGGGGGTTCCCATTACCTCCATCCATAACACCATCGCGGCGGCCTTCGGCAGCGCCTATGTGAACGACTTTGTTCAAGGAGGCCGGATCAAGCGGGTGTATGTTCAGGCAGACGCTCCCTACCGCATGGCGCCGGAGGACCTGGAAAAACTTTACACGCGGAATACGGCGGGTAAAATGGTCCCCTACTCTTCTGCCGCATCCGGACGCTGGACGTATGCCTCTCCCCAGCTGGAACGATACAATGCTTTCCCGTCGCTGAACATCTGGGGGGAACCGTCGCCGGGCAAAAGCAGCGGCGACGCCATGCAGGCCATGGAAGAGATCGTGTCGCAATTGCCGAAAGGCATCAGTTTTGACTGGACCGGCCTTTCCTACCAGGAACGGATGGCGAGTTCCCAAGCGCCGCTGCTCTACGCCTTTTCCCTTGTCGTGATTTTTCTCTGCCTGGCAGCCCTTTACGAGAGCTGGACCGTCCCCATTTCCATTCTGCTGGTGCTGCCCTTGGGCGTCATTGGCGGAATCCTGGCCTCGTCGTTCCGGGGTCTGCACAATGATGTGTACTTCCAGATCGGACTCCTCACCACTCTGGGGCTGACAACCAAGAACGCGATCTTGATCGTTCAGTACGCCATGAGCAAATTGCAAGAGGGGATGGGCTTGATCGAGGCCACGCTGGAAGGGGCCAAATTGCGGTTTCGCCCGATCGTCATGACCTCGCTGGCCTTCGGCTTCGGCGTCCTGCCCCTGGCCCTTACCACCGGCGCCGGCGCGGGAGCCCAAAATGCAATCGGGACCAGCGTCCTGGGCGGGATGGTAACCGGCACGTTCTTGGCGGTTTTCTTTATTCCCCTCTTTTATTTTGTGATTTACCGGCTCATGGAAAGAAAAAAGCCCGGGCCAGCCGAAGCGGCCCAGCCGGCTGAGGCGGGCTCTTCGGAGGATCACTGATATGAACCGAAAACTATTTCTCCTGGTCGGAATCGTCGCCCTACTGGCCGGGTGCACGCCGGCCCCGAAATACACAAAGCCGGAAGCTCCGGTTCCGTCCTCCTGGCCAAGTGGTCCAGCCTACAAAGAGACCCAAACCGCACCCGGCGCACCGCTTGCCACTGACCTGAAGTGGCGGGAATTCTTCACCGACGAGCGGCTTCAGAAGATCATCGAAGCGGCCTTAAACAACAACCGCGATCTGCGGGTAGCTTCCTTGACGGTTGAAAGGGCGCGGGCCCTGTACCGCATCCAGCGCGCGGAAATTTTGCCGACGGTCAATGCGCTGGGCAGCGGCGGTAAGGAACGTATACCTGCTGACATCTCGGGTATCGGGAATTCGATGACCGTGGAGCAATACAGCGTAAATCTTGGCATATATTCCTGGGAGATTGACTTCTTCGGACGTATCCGAAGCCTGGAAACGCGGGCGCTGGAAGAATATTTTGCCACGGAAGAGGCCCGCCGCAGTGCCCAGATCTTGCTGGTGTCTGAGGTTGCCAACGCTTATCTGACCCTCGCGGCGGATCGGGAAACCCTCCAATTAGCCCAATCCACCCTTGAATCCCAGCGCGCCGCCTACGACTTAATCCGACTACGCTATGAAAAAGGAATCGCGACCGCCCTGGATCTCCGCCAGGCCCAAACCCGGGTGGATGCGGCACGGGTAGACATCGCTCGATACACTCAACTGGTAGCTCAGGATAAAAATGCCCTGAACCTACTGGTGAGCTTACCTGTCCCGAGCGACTTGTTGCCGGAGGCCCTAAGCAACGTTCCACCGCCAAAGGAAATCGCCCTTGGGACGTCCTCAGACGTTCTGCTGCTCCGCCCTGATATCCTCTCTGCGGAGAATCTTCTGAAAGCGGCCAATGCCAACATCGGCGCAGCCCGGGCAGCCTTATTCCCCCGCATTAGTCTCACAACTGCAATTGGGACCGCGAGCGACGAACTATCCGGACTCTTTAATGCCGGGAGCGGCTCTTGGATTTTTTCATCCCGGATCGTTTTGCCGATTTTTGACGCCCGCACCTGGTCGGCGTTGAGAGCCACTAAAGTGGAAAGGGAAATCGCCTTGGCCCAATACGAGAGGGCGATCCAGGCGGCCTTTCGGGAAGTGGCCGATGCCCTTGCCCAACGGGGGACCGTAGGGGATCAAATGGAGGCACAACAATCCCTGGTAAATGCCACGGCCGAAACCTACCGTCTGGCCAATGCCCGGTATACAAAAGGGATTGACAGCTATCTGGGCGTTTTGGACGCGCAACGCTCCCTCTATGCAACCCAGACGGCGCTCATCGCCATCCGTCTGGCGAATCTCGCCAACCAGGTGCGGCTTTACGCAGTATTGGGCGGGGGAAGGGAGTAAGTGATACCGAAGGAAGCGGAATGCTCGGGAGAGACACATCTTGATTCTATCGTTCTTTACGGCTTCAAACATGTGAACTTAAACTCTTTAACCAATTCTTCCTGATTCCCGATGCGAACCGTCTTGGAGGCCACCTGGCTTTCCAGCATCTGGAGGGCCGCTTTATCCCCGCGATTCCATCTCATCAGGAAATCCAGGAGCTCATTGGCATAGTCGTTAATCTTCTGCAATTGTTCTATCGCATCAAGTTTCTTCTCCACGATTTCGCAAGCATGGCGAAGAGCAACATTCTGGGTAATGGCCACTTTGAGGGCACTTAGACGTTTGGAAACGGTTCCCATGAAACCCCAACTTTTCGAGCAATCTCCGAAACACCGAAGCCTCCCCTAACTAATTGTTCCAATTCAATATTTGAAATTTTCATTTTACTCATTGACTAAAACATCCCCGAAACACCAGGAAACGTTTCATCACCTAAACTTGTGCCCTTCTATGGACGAAAATTTCTTACCGACCTCTTACTTATAAGAGACTGTTCCGATAAAAACGAATTTCCTTTTAAATTCCGTAAAATGCTCCAGTTTTTTGATGAGCACAATAAAAGGATAAATTACTCTAATCTGCAGCCAAAATTATCCGGGGTAAAGCTATAACTATTTGGGAAATGACGTTTCCTTAAACTCGGCATCATTTTTTTGGAACTTATTTTTCGCTTTTTTTTCGGATTAGCCTCTATAAATAAATTTGTTCCTAAAAAATCCTTGTGAATTCAATTATTATGAATTATAATCTCAGTACAAAAACAGATCAGCCTAAAATTGTTAATTTATATTTAAAATCATTCGGTTAGGGTGAACGCGCCAGAAGAGGATAAGTTTTCTTGGGCGAAGGGGGTCGCTGGTTCAAATCCAGTCGCCCCGACCAAATAAAATAGGTTTAAGGTGCCCTAATGAAAAAATCAAACCCAAGGGGAAAAACGGGGAAGAAACAAATATTTTATGGCCTTAAATTGAATCCCCAAGAGATTAAAACCCTGCAATCTGCGGTTAAACTCCTGGATGAGCAGGCTGAGCGCCTTGGCCTTCTCGACCCCCTGGATGCGGAACCGGCGATGATTTTCTTTGCCGAGGAGGAACAAAGATGATTGGCTCCGACCCCCAAACCTGGACTCTGACCGTTCTCTCCAAGGCCCTGCGCCAAAAGGAAATATCTCCGGTTGAGGTCACCCGTGCCTTCCTAAGACGAATTGAAAAACACGACCGGAAAATCAACTCCTTTATTACCCTCTTGCCCGGTCAAGCCATGAAGGCTGCCCGTCGGGCCGAAAACGAAATCATCAAAGGAAAATTTCGCAGCCCTTTGCACGGTATCCCCTTTGCGGCCAAAGACCTCTTTTTCACCAAAGGAATCCGTACCACCTGCGGCTCGAAAATCCTTAGTGGTTTTATCCCGTCCTTTAACGCTGCCGTGATCGAGCGTCTTTATTCCGCCGGCGCGATACTACTCGGCAAATTGAATATGCATGAGTTCGCTTACGGGACGACCTCGGTCAATCCCCACTTCGGTGCCGTTCACAACCCCTGGGACCAGGAAAGAATCACTGGAGGATCCAGCGGAGGATCAGCCGCTGCCCTCTCCTCTTCTTTCGTTCCGCTAACTCTGGGAACGGACACCGGCGGCTCAATCCGCATCCCTGCCGCTCTTTGCGGCATCGTCGGGCTAAAACCAACCTATGGGCGCATCAGCAAATACGGGGTATACCCCCTCTGCTGGTCCCTGGACCATGCCGGTCCCATGGCCAAAACGACTGCCGATCTGGCAATGGCCATGAATATCCTGGCCGGCCACGATTCCCGCGATTCGTCCACCTCAGAGGCACCCGTTCCCAATTATCTCAGGGCGCTAGCCAAAAACTTGAAGGGGATTCGCCTGGGGGTTCCGGATAGTTATTATTTTGAACGGTTGGACGGAGAGGTTAACGCCGCAGTAAAAGAAGCCATCCGGGTCCTAAGAGGGCTTGGAGCGAAGGTCCGGCCGGTTTCCATCCCGGGTTTGCAGCAGGCCTCCATCGCCGCCTTTATTGCTCTTCTCGCCGAGGGGACGGCGTCATTGGGGAAATGGCATCTTACGCGATACCGGGACCTGGGAGAGGACGTCCGATCCCGCCTGAATTTGGGAGCAGCGGTTAAGGCCATCCAGTATCTCAAAGCTCAGCGGATACGGCGGAAAACTCGGGAAATTTTCCTAAAAACCTTCAGTGAGGTCGATGCCCTGATAACGCCCCAATTACCCATTACGGCCCCGCTCATTGGCCAGGAAAGCGTTTCCTTCGGAAAGAAGGCCGAAGCGGTACCTTCGGCTTTAACCCGCTTTACCCGAATCTATAACCTGATCGGCATCCCCTGCATCTCTCTTCCGTGCGGCTTCTCCCCCTCTGGAATGCCCATCGGCCTGCAGATTGCCGCCAGGCCCTTCGGCGAAGAAATGGTCCTGAAAGTGGCCCACGCTTACGAAATCAGCACCCCCTGGAAAAATCGCCGCCCTCTCCTTTGATCCCTTGAACCCTCGAACCCTCGAACCCTTTTTTATCTTGGACATGGTCTTTGTAAAAATTGATCCCCCCCATGATCAAGTAGGTCACCAAAAAAAACAGGGTAACGCAGCAGCCACCTAAAAAATCGATCAGTTTTCTCATGGCTTTACCAGTTTCCGCCCCCAGCCTCCCATCAAATGCATGTGCAAATGAAAAATGACCTGGCCGGCTTCCCGGCCGCAGTTGATCATCAAGCGATGACCAGACTGGATTTTGTGAAGTTCAACCATTTTTTTGGCAACCAGAACCATCTTGGGAATAATGTCGATATTCTTTTCATCGAGAGAGTTAAGGGAATCTAAGTGTTTCTTGGGCGTAATCAAAAGGTGAATGGGAGCACTGGGGTTGATATCTTTAAAAACAGCTACATCTTCATCCTCGTACAGAATCTCGGCCGGCAGTTCATGGGCAACAATGTGGCAGAATATGCAGGTCATCCGTTCCCTCCAGGAAAAATAGTCAGTCTCCGGAAAAACTTCTACAAAAAAGGATAGCTTTTTTTATCACAATAAATCTCGGAAAGCAATTTTATTTCAAATTTTGGCCATTGGCCTTATGCCTTGCCCCTTGCGCCTTGAACCTTGCCCTCCGATGTTTGAGTTGACAACGCCCC
>CAZIDC010000087.1:0-9088 GCA_964537885.1 uncultured Syntrophaceae bacterium
ACTTCCAGCGATTCTACCCGGAATTCGCGGCCGGAGATGAGATTGGTTTCTTTCGACTGACAGGAGGAGCACTGGGTATCCCAGGTAGACTTATGCAGGGGGAAGATAAAAGAGCACTGGCTGCATTGCAGCCGGGCGGGGATGCGCGTGATTTCCAGCCTGGCGCCCCCGGCGATCGTTCCCTTGCTGACGAAGTCAAAATATCTTTGGACCCATTCATCCTCTAAATCGCTGATCTCTCCGATCTGGAGGTGGATCTTGATGATCTGCTTGGCCTGGTTGCGGGTGGCATAATCGATGGCGATTTCAAGAATATTCTGGGTTATGGAAAGCTCGTGCATGCGAGGCCTTTTTTTCTTTAACCGGGTTGCGGGCCGCGGAAAAGGAAAGGGAAGAGGAGGGTTTTTTCACCGTTTTTTCAGGAGGAGGTGGCAGTAACTTTCCCCCTTGCCGATGCGGGAGGTGACCTCCAGGGAGAACCCGGACTTTTCTGCCTGCCCCCGGCCTTCTTCCATGGCGATGTCGCAAAAAAGGTCGATTTCCTTCTTGCTGCAACCGATCTCCTTCCAGGCCTCCACGAGGGGGCACAAATTCATCCGCTGTTCACAAAATTCGTTGCGCCGGCTGATCTGCGATTCAAAGACCAATAAAGTTTCTTGGTCTTTATGCTTTTCCACCCAGGCGGCCGGAGTCAGATCGTTCCCCTTGGCTTTTAGGTGGCCGAACTTGCGCGAGCCTTCCCGGCAGGCCCGCTCGACGATGTCCGGGGGAAAATATTTGCAGAAACTGCGGTAAAGCAGGGCAAACCACCGGGCCTGATCTTTTATGGCTTCACGAACTTTGGGGACCCAGGTTTCTTTGGCAGAGGGTGTTTTGGCCATTTTTTTCTCCTTTGAAAGTCGGGAGGAATCGGGATAGAATTCCTTGCAGGTTGCTCACCAGCCTGGGATTGGCGAGCAAGCAAGAAAAGACCAAGCAAGGCTAAAACCTATTAAATCAAGGAAATAGTTTTAAAGCAAGGGAAAAGAGGGATTGTCCAGGAAGGAGTCTCGGCAAAAGGTGGCATAAAACCTCGATAGGTATTATAATAGCAACATAGGAAACAAAAGCGGAGGGTTGAAAGAACCATGGAGAAAGATGGGGATGTCCAAAATGTAGATGTTAAAGAAATCCAGAAGGACCTGAGCGATTACTTAGCCAAGAAATACGGCCGGAAAGTCCAGTTTGCCGGATTCGGCCCTATTCCAGAACCAGCCGGGGAGAAGATCGAAGAAGGAGAAAAGGAGAAACAGCCTGAGCCTCTGACCATTCATTTCGATATGAAACCCGGGGAGATGAAATCCTACCTCGACGAATACTTGGTAAAGCAGGACGAGGCCAAGGAAGTCCTGGCGACTAAAGTATGCACGCATTTCAACCGCATCAAGATGTTTGAGCTGCGGAATAAGAATAAGCGTCTGGAAAGCGTGGGGGAAATTAAGAATAACATCATCATGATTGGCCCGACGGGGGTGGGTAAAACTTTTCTGGTCAAACTCATCGCCAAGAAGATTGGCGTGCCCTTTGTCAAGGGGGACGCCACCAAGTTTAGCGAGACCGGCTACGTGGGCGGGGATGTGGAGGACTTAGTCCGGGACCTGGTCTACGAGGCCAATGGCAGCATCGAACTCGCGCAATACGGCATCATCTATTTGGATGAGGTGGACAAAATCGCGGCCACCCCCAACCTGATCGGCCCGGATGTGTCCCGGTCTGGAGTCCAGCGGGCCCTGCTCAAGCCCATGGAGGAGACCGAGGTGGAGTTAAAGGTTCCCCATGATCCGGTTTCTCAGATGGAAGCCATCATGGAGTTCCAGAAGACGGGAAAGCGGGAGAAGAAAAAGATCAACACCAAGCATATCCTTTTCATCATGAGCGGGGCCTTCACCGGGCTGGATGAGATCATCGAGAAGCGTTTAAATCGCCAGGGCATCGGATTCGGTGCCGAAATCAGGTCCAAGGGGGAAAGGGCGGAGTATCTGAAGCAGGTGAAAGCCGAGGATTTAATCCAGTATGGATTCGAGTCGGAGTTCATCGGCCGGCTGCCGGTGGTCACCGTCTTTGAGCATTTAGAGGTCGAGGACCTTTACAACATCCTCCGCAGTCCGAAAAGCCCGATTATTATGGCCAAGAAGAAGGACTTTAAAGCTTACGGGATTGACCTCCAGTTCGAAGATGAAGCCCTGCACCGGATTGCCGCAAAGGCTTTTCATGAACGCACCGGGGCCCGCGGCCTGGTGAGCGCTGTGGAGCGGGTCCTTTTAAAATTTGAACATCTCCTTCCTTCGACAAATATCCGCCGTCTCGCGGTCACCCGGGCCATGGTGGACGATCCGGCGGGGGAGCTGCAAAAAATCCTCCAGAACCCGGAAGACCCGCGCCAGGAGGAATTATTCCGCAGGCTGGTGGAAGAAGAGGAACGGGTTTTGAAAGAATCGATCCTGAAAAAAGAGGCGGAGCTCCAGGAACGATACCGGATCCATTTTACCGACCGGCGAATCGAACTCCTTACCAAGCGCACGGTGGAAAAGCGGGTTGATTGGGATTCGGCGATGGAGGAAGTTCTGGCCGTTCAACAGGCGGCCGATCATTTCGCTCAGTTCTTTTCCAGCCGGAATGAGGTACAGCTATCTTTTACGGAAGAGGCCATCGACCGGCTGGTGGAGAAAGTATGGGATGAAGGAATGGACCCGGCGGTTTTCCTGAAGCAGTCTTTTCAGAACTTCGAGCATGGATTGAAATTGATCAACGAAAAAACCGGCAAGAGGGAATTTTCTGTCCCCCCGGAAGGGATAGAGAGTCCGCAAAATTACCTGAACCAATTGATTCGAGAAACTTACAAGGACGAGTGAAAAAATGGCCAAGAGAGATTATTACGAAGTCCTGGGGGTCAAGAAATCAGCCGGTGAAGAAGAGATCAAAAAAGCTTACCGCAAGCTGGCCATGAAGCTCCACCCCGACCGCAACCCCGGAAACAAGCAGGCGGAGGAGCGCTTCAAGGAAATCAATGAAGCTTATGCCGTATTGAGTGACAAGGGGAAACGCAAGCAGTACGACCAATTCGGACCATCCGGGTTCAGCCAGCGGTTCTCCCAGGAGGATATTTTCCGCGGGTTTGACATCAGCGATCTTTTCAAGGATCCCGGGTTTTCCACCAACGATGCGTTCAGCCGCATATTTGGCGGAGGGGGCGGCCGGGGTCCCAAAGTTCGCTATGGAGGTTTTGAGGATTTATTCGGCCAGAGGGGTGGACAATCCTACGATTTCGGCGATATGTTTTCTGGAGGGGGATATCAGACCCGGGGCCAATCCGCCCCCAAAGGCCAAGATATTGAATCCGAACTCCACCTCACTTTTGAAGAAGCGGCCGCCGGGGGGGAAAAAAAGGTGCGGTTTTCCAAGGGAGAAAGAGTGGAGGAAGTGACCGTAAAAATTCCCCCGGGCATCGAGAGCGGGAAGAAGCTGCGCCTGGCCGGGAAAGGAATGGGAGGGGCCCGAGGGGTACCTCCGGGAGACCTTTATCTCAAAGTGGACATTGCCGAGCACCCGTTTTTCAAGAGGGAAGGGAGTGATCTTACGGTTGATAAGGAGATTAAAATCTCGGAGGCTCTCCTGGGAACAACGATTGAAGTCCCCACCCTCGACGGTTCGAAACATATCAAAGTCGCGCCCGGAACTCAAAGCCAGAGCCGCATACGCCTGAAAGGGTGCGGTTTGCCCCGCCTCCAGGGAGGGGGCAAGGGGGACGAATACGTGCGCATCCTCATCAAGTACCCTAAAACCCTGAACGAAAAACAAAAGAAACTGGCCGAAGAATTGAAAACCGAAGGGCTGTAAACGCATAAGGCGTAAGGCGCAAGGGGTAGATATTCCAATTTACGAAGGGACGAACGAAGTTCAACGGGTGGTGATTGCCTCGACGTTTTAAAGACAGGGGTCAAGGGGTCGAGGGGCTCAGGGGTAAAGGAAAAGACTGGAAAAGAACCGCAGTTTTCACTTGAACCCTTGAATCCTGGAACCCTCGGACCCTGTCTTTGTTAAGTACCAGTAAAAAGCCGCGATCACCAGAGCGTGGGTAATCTTGCCGTCGCGGATAAGCGAGGGAATTTCTCTTAGGGGAACGCTTAGAACTTCGATGTCTTCGGTGGAATCCTGCCGGGGGAAATTTTGCAAGGTGGCATTCTTGACCAGGTAGGTGTAGCAGCGGTTAGTATGGATTGCCGGGTTGGGATGGACGGTTCCAATCAGGACCGGCTCATCGCCCGCGTAACCCGTTTCTTCGATAAGCTCCCGGCTGGCCGCTTCAGCTGGAGTATCTCCGTCGTCGAGCATTCCCCCCGGAATCTCCAGGGAGAAGTCCTGAGTTCCGAAACGGAATTGCTTGACGAGGATGACATTCCCCTCCGGGGTAAGGGGGATGACATTTACCCAGTCCGGGGATTCGATGATGAAAAAATCGTGGTCTCGGCCCGTTCGCGGAGATCGGTAGTTCACCTTTTTCACGTTGAATACGCGGCAGGACTGGAGAAGCTTGGAATGGAGTAGTTTCCAGGAGAGGGTCATGGATTATTCCTTAGGAGCAATCTTTTCAGCCCCTGCGAGAATTTCGGTCAAATAGCGAACTTCGACCGCCAGCCCGTTTTTCTTCGCCCCATGCTTTAACTGCAGATAACAGCCCGGGCAGGATGTGACCAAAACCCGGGCCTTGCTCTTTTGGACATTGGCCATCTTCCGCTGCAGGATTTTCATGGACAGGTCGTAACTTGAAAGGTTCAATCCCGTCCCGCCGCCGCAGCACCAATCGGCTTCAGCCATCTCCACGAAATCGAGGCCCGGGACTTTTTGGAGAAGCTCCCTGGGCTGGGATTTAATCTTCTGGAAGCGGGCCAGGTGGCAGGGGTCGTGAAAGGTGGCTTTTCCTTCAAGGGCTGAGCGCCCGAAAGAAAGATTCAGGGGAGATAGAAATTCGCTGATATCTTTCACCCGGCCGCTGAATTGCCGGGCCTTGGCGGCGAATTCGGGTTCGTCGGCAAGGAGGATCGGGTATTTTTTCAAAAAGGAAGAACAACTGGCGCATTCCGTAACCACCGCATCGACGTCGAGGCTCAGAAAAACCTCCAGGTTTTTTCGGGCCATGATCCGGGCCCCTTCAAGGTCCCCGTGTCCGTAAGCCGGAAGCCCGCAGCAGACGTGTTCCGGCCAGGAAACCCGGCCGCCCGCTTTTTCGAGCAGGGCTAACGTGGAAAGGCCAATGTCCGGAAGGGCGAATTGGAAGGCACACCCCCCAAAATAAGCCACTTTCTTACTGGAAGCTTTTTGTTTCCCGGAAAAATTTAACCACCGCTGGCGGAGAGTTTGATCGGGTAAGGGCGGCATCAGGTCCATAGCCCGGAGAAGATCCCGGTTCAGCCAGGGAAGAAAGCTCAAAGCCCGGATCAGGCTGGCCCCTCGCCGGAGCAATGCCGCCTTCTTGATCGCCGCGGATAGTTTCTTAGGATCGGGCAGGAGGCGGCGGAAAAGGTAGCGCTTGAGCCATGGTTCCCCTTTCTCGCGGTTGTAATCGGAGCGCATGGCAACGACGATCTCGTCGGTTTCCACCCCCGGAAAGCAGGCCTCGACGCACGCCCGGCAACCCAGGCATTGAAACATGGACTCCCGGGCTTCTTCGTTCCAGGATAGATTTTTTTTCATGAGCGACCGGGCCATAAAGTTCCGGCCGCGGGGGGTCTTGGTCTCTATCCCAGTTACCTGATAGACCGGGCAGACGGATAGGCAGAACCCACAGCGGTTGCATTTGGCGACCTGTTCCCTAACGTCCATGCTCAAAGCCCTCCGTAAAATCGCCCGGGATTCAAAATGTTCCGGGGATCAAGGACGGCTTTGATGGCTTTCATGTAAGGGAAAGAAGGTCCTGTCCGGCCCCAAACGGATACAGATTTCTTAAGAGCAGGGGAAGCCGATTCAATCAGCAAGTGCCCTCCTGCGTCTTCAGCTTCCTGGCGAAGGGCGGCGATCGCACCCGATAACCCGAGAACCGCTTGCGCTTCCTTTTGTTCTTGCGGCCAGAGGAGAAGGTTACTGATGCCTGCTCCCAGGTTAGCGATTAAAGCGAGGTCGAAATGGTTCAGCGCTCCCATGGACTGGGCCTTCTTAAAGAAATTCACTCCGCTGGAGATGGGCGTGGAAACTTTACAGGAGACGGCCGGCGGGGATGGCAGACGGTTGTAGATATCACGGATCGTTTCCCAGGTTTCTCTTGCGGCGGAATCCTGAAGGATCTGAAAATCGTCCAGGCCCTCTCCTTTACTTAGTCCACAGATCCTCCGGGTTTGTGATTCTACCGCTTCGCTCAGGCCTTCCAGCCCAACGAGGAGGAAAACTCCACCCGGTGAGGATGCGGTGGGAGCATGGGGAAGTAAGGCTGCAGCTTGCCTTGTGCAGAGCAACAAGGAGGAAGGAACAAGGTCGGAGTGGAGAATCTGCGAAGCCATACGCCCGGCCGGCAAAGGATCCTGGCAGGGGAAGATGAGAATGACTTCCTTATCCGGGATGGGGAGAAGACGCAGGGTCGCTTCGCTGATGATCCCCAGGGTTCCGAAGGAGCCGATGTAAAGCTTGGTCAGGTCATAGCCGGAGACGTTCTTTACCGTTTTCCCGCCGGCTTTGACAATATCGCCCCCGGGGAGAACAACCTTTAGGCCCAGGGTGATATCTCTGGCGCTTCCGTAGAGGAGTCTTTTAGGGCCGCTGGAATTGGTGGCGAGAATGCCGCCAATCGTAGCGGCGGGAAAGGGCGGATCCAAAGGGATGAAGCATCGTTGCTTGGCTAATGTTTCTTGGAGGTCTTTAAGCTTTGCACCCGCTTCCACGGTAAGCGTGAGGTTGTCCCGGTCGGCCTCCAGGACCCGCCCCATCCGGGAGAGGGTGAGAACAACATCGGCCCGCGAAGGCGAATGGCCAAAGGCCATCTTGGTTCCGCATCCCCTGGGGATGACGGAAAAATTTTTTTCCGTCGCCAGCCGGAGGACCTCACCGGATTCCTGCGCGCTGCCCGGGAAAACCACTGCCGCCGGGACTTTCCCATCTACGGCAGATTGCTTGACATCGATGGCATCCTGCCGGAGGTGTTCTTGCCCGACGATTCTACTCAGGCTTCCGGGAAAATCCTCGCTCCTAAATGATTCGGCCTGTTTGGGGGGCGGTCGGGAAGAGGGTTCTTCCGGCGGGAAAATCTTGTCCGGGTTACAAAGGCCGGAAGGGTCGAGAGCCTTTTTAACCTTGCGCATCCAGGATAGATCTTCGGGGGAGAAGATGAGACTCATGGAATCAATCTTTTCCAAACCAATGCCGTGTTCGCCGCTGATTGTTCCCCCGGCAAGAACGCAGGCTTCGAGGATCTCTTTGCCCGCTTGAATGACCCGGGCCCTCTCTCCCTCCTCCCGGTCGTCAAAGAGGATCAGGGGATGGAGGTTACCATCCCCCGCGTGAAAGACGTTGCCGATGGTCAGATTGTACTTCTGGCCGATTTTCCCCACCTGCCGCAGAACCCGCGGAAGCTCGGTACGGGGCACTGTACCGTCCGCGCAAAGGTAACTGGTCTTAACCCGCGCCACCGCCCCGAAGGCGCCGCGCCGGCCTTTCCACAGAACCTCCCGTTCGGCCGCATCTTTGGCCACCCTTACCTCGCGCACGTGGTTTCCCTGGCAGATCTGGCGGATGCGCCCGGCCTGCCGTTCCATGCCGTCCTGGATCCCGTCGAGTTCGATGATCAGAACTCCTTCAGCGTCCAGAGGGTAACCGGCATGAACCGAAGCCTCAACGGCTCCCAATACGACCCGATCAATCATCTCCAGGGCTGCGGGGATGATGCCGGCGGCAATAATGGCGGATACCGTTTTCCCGGCGTCTTCCAGGCTGTCGAAAATGGCCAGGACCGTGTGGATGGCTTGAGGCTGATGGAGGATGCGGAGGGTGGCCCGGGTGGCAATTCCCAGGGTTCCTTCGGAGCCAACCATGAGGCCGACGAGGTCGTAACCTGGAAAGTCTAAGCATTGGCCCCCAAACCGGATGATGTTCCCGTCGGGCATGACCGCCTCAAGGCCCAGAATATGGTTCGTGGTCACGCCGTACTTCAGACAATGAGGGCCGCCCGAATTCTCGCCTACGTTGCCGCCGATGGTGGAAACTTTCTGGCTGGCCGGATCAGGGGCGTAAAGGTAGCCGAGCGGCCCGAGGGCATTCTGGAACTCCAGGTTCGTGACGCCCACTTCAACCTCGGCCCTGAGATTGTTAAGGTCGATGGAAGAAATGGCCTTCAGGCGGGAAAGCCCGATCACGATTCCCGCGCGAAGGGGGATGGAGCCTCCGGTGAGATTCGTTCCGGCGCCCCGCGGGAGGAAGGGAATTCTCTCGCGCAGGGCCAGACGGATAATAGCCGCAATCTGGCCGGCATTTTCCGGGAGGGCAATGAGGTCGGGAAGGGCCTGATCCAGCGAGGCATCATAGCCGTACACCTGTAAGTGCGGGGCGGAATGGAAAACCCATTCCCGGCCGACGATAGATTGAACTTCCCTGATCAGTTTTTTTTTCCGCTTAGCGTCCATGACAACGGGCTCCGCCCGTAGGGCCTTTTAACTGCAATCCGATTCCTGACCGCTGAAGGCCTATTGGGCTCTGGAGTAAAACTCTTTGGCCGCGGTAGCCCCTGCTCCCCCCGGGACTTCAAAACCCTGTTCCCTCAAAGCTTGTTCCAGGGCGGTGAGGAAATAGAGGACATTGGCTTGGCTGGATGAATACCCCATCAGGCCTACGCGCCATATTTTCCCCTTCAGGGTTCCCAGCCCGCCGCCGATCTCCAGGTTGTACTCATGCAGTAGCTTTTGGCGCACTTTGAGGTCATCAATTCCTTCCGGGATGGAAACGGCATTCAAGGACCAGAGCCGGTAAGGCTCCTCCACGTGCATCCGCAGGCCCATGGCCTCGACCCCCCGCACTAAGGCCAGGTGGTTTTGGCGGTGCCGCTCGAAGCGGGGCTCCAGGCCTTCTTCGT